>JACQVC010000327.1 GCA_016209995.1 Gemmatimonadota bacterium | reverse complement strand
GGGCGGCGGCGTCACGCGGCACAACTTCGTCCGCCCTTCTTCCTGAGGGGAAGCGGAGTGACACGACCTCGATCCAGGGTGGCCGTGAGGTGGGCGCCCGCTTCTGATAGAAGTACTCGCCGGTGATTCCGTTGGGATAGCGGACGAGCACGTTGGGCCGCCCGCCCGCACCGCGCAGCGCGCCATCAGCCACCGCGACGTAATAGCGCACGAGGTCGAGCTTCGTGTGTTTCGGCTTGGGGAAGAGCACCTTATGCGGATTGGAGACGGTGACCTCGCGGCCAGCGACCACGATGCGTTCGCGTTCGCCGCCGCTCTCCTGGGTCGCCGACCTCAGTGATCGGGGCATAGAGGGGAGGGCTGCCGAGCGCGCGCGAACCTACGCTACCGGCGCGAGTTCGGAACCGTCGATGTACGTCAGCTCGCTGCCCTCCGCGGCGCACCGCAACAGCAGAGCGCCTCGGCTCATGTCTCCTCGCCCGATGAACTCGCGGGGGAACCGCAGTCGCGACCCCAGCACGTCCCGCAACGGGTGAAGGTATTTCGAAGTCGCGATACTGCCGAGCAGGACAGCGGCATCGTCCGACTGCAGCTGCTCGGCGAGTCGCGCGGCATCGCGCCGTAGCGGCTGTGTGTAGCGCCGTTCGTCCGCATCGACCGGAACCCGCGCGATCGCCCGCAACGCATCGAGATCAATCATGGTATCGGGAGGACGGAGGCCCAGGCCCGGCACGATGACCTGAACGCCAAGGCAGCCGTCCGGCGGCCGAGCGAACGCCCACGCATACGCCAGCTTGCCGCGAAAATACAGTCCGCTCATGAAGGTGAAGACCTCACCCAGCGTCGCACCGTCTCCGGATCGAAGCCGTTCGGAGAGCGATGACCGACCGTCTTCGCGCAGGAGAAAGCTGGCTCGTTTACCTGAGCAGTAGGCGGGCGAGAGCAGGAAAACCCGGTGACTCGGAGACATCGGCCCAACGTATACAGGTCGGTCGCGTTGCGGTAGCTCTACGGGAGCCCCATGCTGGAGGATCGCATGCAGCATCTGTGAGCCGGCTGGGAAGCCCCGGAAGCGGCCTCCAAAGGAGGAAGTCATGACCGTCGATCGACGCAGTTTCGTCAAGACCGTTGGCGCCGCGCTGCCGGTGGTCGCGCTGCCGGCCTGCGCTCCCCAGAGCGCCGATCCCGCGCGCGCCGCACGTACGCTCGATCCCGTGATGTTGCGCGCACTCGCGGAAGCCACGCTGCCGTCCGAGGTGGACGCACAGGGCCGGGAAAGCGCGGTCGCGGAATTCGAGCGCTGGCTCGCGGAGTACAGGGCCGTCGTCGAGCGCGATCACGGCTACGGCACGGGCGAGCTGACGTACACCGGGCCCGACCCGGCGCCCGGCTGGCGCGCGCAGCTCGAAGCGCTGGATCTCGAGGCGAAGCAGCGGTTCGGGCGCGGATTCGCCGACCTCGATGTCGACGTCCGCCAACGGCTGGTGCGGGCGCAGCTCCGCCGCGAGGGCGAAGCCCTCCCCGAGCCGGCGGAAGCGTCACACGTGGCCCTCGGACTCGTCGCCTGGTGGTTCGGCACGTCCGCGGCCAACGACCTGTGTCATGGCGCCCAAATCGGCCGCGGCACCTGCCGTCCGCTCGAGCGCGCGGGCGATGAGCCCGCGCCCATCGCACAAGGAGCGTGAGCCATGCCACGTGTCATCGAGAGCGATATCTGCATCATCGGCTCGGGCATCAGTGCGGCTATGGTCGCGGAGAAGCTGGCCGACGAGCGCAGGGCATCTATCGTCGTGGTGGAAGCGGGCGATCACACGGCGCCGCTCGAGGGCCGGCCGGAAACACGTCGCCGATTCCTGGCCTACGGGGACAACCCCTGGCCCAACGATCACGTCGATGGCCACACCGCCGATGGCATCCAGTCACGCTCCATGCTCGTAGGCGGCATGGCCATGCACTGGGGCGGCGTCACGCCGCGCTACAGTCCCGAGGATTTTCGGCTCGAGTCACTCTATGGTGTAGGCGATGACTGGCCGATCACGTACGACGATCTCGAGCCCTTCTACGTCGAGGCCGAGCGCCGGCTGGGCGTAGCCGGCGAGCAAGGCCCGCCCGAGCTGGATCCGCGCTCCGCGCCGTTCCCGCAACCGCCCCTGCCGCTCTCGTGGAACCTGCAACAGCTCAAGCAATGGATCTCCAAGGCAGAGATCCCGTTCTGGAGCCAACCGTCGGCCAAGAACTCCCTCGCGTACGCGGGCCGGCCCGCCTGCTGTCGCAACGACACGTGCGCGCCCATCTGCCCGATCGGCGCGAAGTACTCGCCCGACTTCACCTGGAACGCGCTGACGGCGTCCGGCCGCGTGCAGCTCGTGACGCGCACGCTCGTGCGCCGGCTGGTACCGGCGCAGGACTCCGGCCGCATCGAGTACGCCACGGCGTCGTCGCCCGATGATCCGGACACAACCGTCGAGTTTCGCGCGCGCACCTTCGTGGTCGCGGCCGGTTACATCTGGAGCCCGCACCTGCTCCTGCTCTCCACGTCCGCGCGTTACCCGAACGGGCTGGCAAACGCCTCGGGCCTGGTCGGCAAGTACATGACCGGGCACCGCTCCGTGCAGGCGTTCATCCGCGTGCCCATGAGGCTGTACCCCGGCATCAACGCGCAGCACAGCCTGGTCTCGAAGCAGTTCATGCGCCCCGGTCGGCTCGACCGCTACATCCGCCACGACCTGCGGATCTGGGAGTCGGCGGCGGGCGCCGAGCCGCGCTTGCGCGACGATGCGGGCAACCTACTGCTTGGCGATGAGATCCTAGCGGATTGGCGCACCCGTGCCGCCACCGGGCGCGCACGCATGCGTGCCTACTATGACGTCCTGCCCGATCGCGAGAGCGGCATCACGCTCGACGCGCAGGCCCGCAACGCGTGGGGCGATGCGCTGCCCAACCTGGTCTTCGGCGATAGCGAAGTCTCGCGCTCGCTGCGCGGCTGGACCGAGGAACGGTTGCGCCAGCTCTTCCAGGACATCGTCCGTGCCTGCGGGGGCGAGATCCTGCGGGTCGCCGCCAGCAATTTCCAGGATCACCCGGTCGGCGGATGTCGCATGGGTGACGACCCCGCGTCCAGCGTGGTGGACTCCTGGGGCCGCGCGCACGAGCACGAGAACCTCTTCGTGGTCGGCGCGCCGACGTTCGTCAGCGGCAGCTGCGCGAACGGCACGCTCAGTTTTGTGGCGGCGAGTCTGCGATCGGCCGCGAAGATCGGCGAGGAGTATCCGGCGGCGAGCTGAGGACGGCGCCCTGCTCAGCGGGCGGTAGCCGCGTACCTGACGCTGCGATCGTCAAGCATCGCGAGCGGCGATGAGCCTCTTGACCTCGGCCAGCTCGCTGCGCGCCCATTCGCCCGAGGGAGTCCCTCGCCGGCGAGCGGCGAGCCGGGCGAGATCCGACGCCGCCAGCGCCGGATTCCCTAGCTTGGTCGTGCACAGCTCCACGATCTGGCGCGTCAACGCCACCTCCACCTTCTCGTCCAGGCGCGCCGTCGCCAGCGCACGCCGGAGACACGCCAGGGCCTCCTCGTGGCGCTGCAAATCATCGCGCAGGATCCTGGTAATGCTCAGGTACGGCTCCAGGTCGTCTGGATGATCGCGACAATACTGCTCGTAGACGGCGATCGCAGCCTCATAGTCGCCACGAGCGGCCAGCGCGGCGGGATAGGAGTGGTCGGTGAGCGTCCTTCGCCCACCGTACTTCACACCGAAGATCAACCCGATCATCGTCTCGGCCAGTCTTCCACAGAGGACCTGGCCGGCAAGGAACGAGTAAGCGCCGCCCAGCGCCGCGCCGAGCCCCAGACCGAGCAACGCCTCCCCGCCCACCACCAGAACACCCAGCTGACCGATCGCGCCGCCAGCCGCGATATCCCATGCGTACTCGATGAAGGGCCCGAGACGCTCGTCCCGCTCGGGACCGGCCAAGGCCCGGGTCAGCGTCTCGAAGTGTCCCGCGAGGTAGAGGATCATCGCCACGATCGCGGCGCCGGTGGCCAGGGCAGGTAGCAGAGGCTCTCCCAGCCGCGCGCTGGCGACGTATCCGTAGTAGCCGCCCACGAGGACGGCGACCGGATAGCCCAGGAGCAGCCGACAGCGGCGCGCGCTGGCTTCGGTCGGGTCCTCGATCCAGAGCTGGCGCAGCAGTAGTTCTCTCACCCGGCGTGCACCTCCACGAGATCCCCGTCCTCGACGACGTGCTCCGGCCCCACGCGCTGGCCGTCGAACACGCCGGACCGCCCCCACAGTCGCGCAAAGCGAAACTTCTGGGCCACCTCCTTGTGGATGTGCTCGGCCAGATTGAGCACCGTCGAGCCGGCCGGGAGCACGAAAGGATCGCGCCGATCGGAACGCTTCCCCGGGGGTTTAGCATATACGCGCACCACGTGCAGCGTTGCGAAGATCGATCGTCTGAGCGCCTCCAGCCCTGCGTGGTGCAGCACGGAGATCGACTCGACGGGGAAGCGATCGCCGGCCATACGTTGTACGACTTCGAGCTTCGCCTCCGCCTCGGCTGCGTCGCTCTTGTTCGCCACGAGCAGCGTACGGATCTGGATGTCGATGAGCGCTTCAGAGCTCGCTTCGCCGAGCAGAACGCCTCTTCCCTCGAGCATGTCCAGGATGTCGGTCATCGGCTCCCATGGATCCACGAGCGACAGGTCCGTCATGAGCACGCACGCGTCGGCGCGCCGCAACAGGTCAGGAATCCACTCGACCCAGTGCTCGCGCGTGACGGGCGGTGTGTCCACGAGCTGAACCTGCGCATCCTCGAACGCCATCATCCCGGGAACGGGCTGGGTCGTCGTGAACGGATAGTCGGCGATGCGTGGCTCGGCGCGAGTGAGCGCGGCGACGAGCGAGGATTTGCCGCAGTTGGGTGGGCCGATGATCGGTACCTGGCCCGCGCCCATCCGCTCGATCACCCAGGCGGGGGTAGGGCCGCCGGCTGGGCGCTTGCGCTGCGACTCGTCCTGCAGCCGCGCGATGCGCCGCTTGATGTCCGCCTGCAGCTTCTCGGAGCCCTTGTGCTTCGGGATGACGGCCAGCATCTCGCGCAGCGCCTCGAGCTTGGCAGCGGCCGTCGGAGCCGCCCGGTAGCGCTCCTCGGCGGCGCGATACTGGGGAGTCAGATTCGCGGGCATGGAGCTGTAGCGCCGGGTACCCTTGTTGGACTCAGGTAGCAAGGTAGAGCCGGAGGTTTTGACGGGCAATGAAGCGCAGCAGCACGCCTGCTTCGCATGGCACAAGGGCTTTTTCACTGCCCATGCCCTATCTTGTCGCTTGACGCAACGGAGGTCGTGCCCGACCCTACCCCACGCGACGTTTCGTTGCGTGGGGACCACCGGTCCGACGCGGCGAGGGAGGGACGATGTCAGCGCGCCAGCGCGGTAAGCTCATCGATCCGGCCAACTGGGCGAGCCTCAAGCCCTTCGGCATCGGCGAGCAACGCCCGAACAACTATCTCGAGATCACACGAGCCATCCGGGAGAACCGGGACCAGCTCGGCTACGCGTGGCGGATCCTGAAACAGGGCACCTGCGATGGCTGCTCGCTGGGCACCATGGGCCTGCGCGACTGGACCGTCGACGAGGTCCACCTCTGCAACGTCCGTCTACGGCTGCTACGACTGAACACGATGCCCGCGCTGGACCCGGCAGCGCTCGCCGATGTGGCCTCACTCAGGCGC
>JACQVC010000302.1 GCA_016209995.1 Gemmatimonadota bacterium | reverse complement strand
GCAGCGCCGCCGCCGCCTGCATCACCTGGTGGAGCAGCAGCGCGTAGCTGACGAGGGCCCGCCCGCCGCGCTCGTTGAAGTAGATGAGCGCCGTGTGCCCGCCCGAGCCGTGCGCCACGTGGTGATCGAGCGCCGAATGCGCGAGGTTCGTCTCCCCGCCCACGAACCAGCGGAAGGTTGGGAAGTCCCAGTCGAACACTCGATCCCAGGTGCGGAACCAGGGCAGTTCTCGTGCGGCCCGGTCCCAGAACGCCTCGGGGTTCTGCCGGGCGTCCTCGATAATGCGGTGTACCGCCGGAGAGAGAAGCGACACCTTGGATCTCCTAACGAATCTTCCTGAAGCGTACCACACGGTTCCACCACATGATCGTGCCGGTGACGAACAGGACCGGGAGCACCAGGCCCAGACCCGTGTACAGGATTTTCAGGGGGAGGCCGGCAAAGCGCCCGAAATGCAGCCGGGTGACCCACGCGAGGATGGTGTCGCCGCGCCGCGGACCCAGGCTGCCCGGATCGAAGGGCTCCAGGTAATCCACGATGGCCTGAAACGGCCCCTGGAACACCAGATACACGCCGCTCGCCGCCCAGATGAAGACCAGGATGAAACTCCAGAACCCCACGGCGCTATGCAGGCTCCAGGCCAGTCGTTTTCGCTGCACGCCCAGGCTGCGCCGCCAGTTCCGGCTGCCCGGCCACCAGATGACGGCGCCCGTCAGCGACAGCAGCGTCAGGCAGAGGGCGCCCACGCCGTTGAAGGTGCGGCCCACGTCTCCGGCGAGCAGCTCATCATGCAGGTGCAGAGTCCACTCGAACAGCTTGATGAGCCCGGGCGTCGTCTCGCCCAGATCGCCACCGGTGTACGGGTCGAACCACCGCTTCCGGGTGCGGCCTTCCCGCTCGACCCAGACTTCGGTGGGCGCGGTGGGCTTGGGCGACTCCAGCAGGTCGGTGACCGTATACCCGGGATAGGCCCGCGCGGCTGCCGCCTTCAGCGCGTCCTGGCCCAGGCGGGGCGACTCGCGGACGGCGATGACCGGCGACTGCCAGTACTCTTTGTACACTTCCGGCCGGAACACCAGGAGGCTCCCCGACACGCCGACGGCGAACATGTACAGGCCGGTCCCCAGTCCGGTCCAGAGGTGAACCTGAAAGATCGCCTTGCGCACGCCGAGAGGCTAGCACAAGAACATCGCGAACCCTCCAGCCGGGTCCGGCCGACGCCGCAGTTCTAGGTTAGAATCATGACTCTCGCATGAAGGAGCGCAGTTTGATGAACCCCCTGACACGATGGTCACGACGGCGGCTCGCCCCGGCGATGGCTGGCACGGCGCTGGTGGCGGCCGTTCTCCTCATCCTTCTTCAGTTGTCGCTCGGCGCTCAGGGCGCCGCGACCGGCCAGCGCTGGGTTGGCACGTGGGCGACCGCGCTCGTCGCGCGGGTGCCGCCGCCGCCGCCGCCGCCGGGGCCTCCGGCGGCGGACCCGGCACCGCAGGGACGCGGCGGCCGGGGCGGACGCGGGGGCGCACCGCCCCTGAACGTCAGCAATCAGACCCTTCGTCAGATCGTGCACACCAGCATCGGCGGGGAGCGCGTGCGGGTCGTTTTCAGCAACGCGTTCGGGACGGCGCCACTGCCGATCGGCGCCGCGCACATCGCCCGGCGCGAGCAGGACGCCGCCCTCGCGCCGAACACGAGCCGCGCGTTGACGTTCGGCGGCCAGCCGGGCGCGACGATCCCGCCGGGCGCGGTCGTCTTCAGCGACCCGGTCGATCTGAGCGTGCCGGCCATGACCGATCTGGCCATCGATCTGTACCTGCCGGGCAGCACCGAGTCGCCCTCACCCGTGACCACCCACAACGGCGCACTGCAGGCCAGCTACGTCTCCACCGCCGGTAATCATGCCGGGGTCAACGCCATTCCGGTCGCCACGACGACGCAGGCCTGGTTCTTCCTGGCGCGCGTCGAGGTATTGGCCCCCGCCTCGGCGGGAGCCGTCGTGGTGCTGGGCGACTCCATCTCGGACGGCACTGCCTCGACGCCAAACACGAACAACCGCTGGCCGAACCATCTTGCCCGCCGGCTGGCCGAAGCGAAGATGCAGATGGGCGTACTGAACCTGGGCATCGCGGGTAACCGCGTGCTCGGCGACGGCGCCGGCGTGAACGCCCTCGCCCGCTTCGATCGCGACGTCCTGGCCCAGACCGGCGTCACGCACGTCGTCGTCATGGAAGGCATCAACGATTTCGGCATCGGCGGCGCGGACGGGCCGAGCGCGGCCGAGGTGATTGCCGGTCACCAGCAGCTCATCGCCCGGGCCCGCGCAGCCGGGCTGCGGATCTACGCGGGCACGCTGACACCCTTCGAAGGCACGGCCTTTCCCGGCTACTACTCGCCCGAGAACGACGGTAAGCGGCGCACGCTCAACGAGTGGATCCGCACCGGTAAGGCGTACGACGGCGTGATCGACTTCGACGCGGCGGTGCGCGACCAGATGCAGCCCGCCCGCCTGCTGCCGGCGTACGCCGCGGCGGACAACCTGCACCTGAACGACGCGGGGTACCAGGCCATGGCCCGGACGGTGGATCTGAGCATGTTCAGGCGGTGAGGACGGTTGCCGAAGGAGATGACGAAGATGATGAGACTGCATCGTTTCCTGGTCGTGGTGCCCGCCCTCGCGCTGCTTGGGCTGCCGCTCGGCGCCGTGTCGCTGACGACGGCGAAGCCCGAGGAGGTGGGACTCTCGCCCGAGCGTCTCCAGCGCGTGCGCGAAGCCGTCCAGCGCCATATCGACGACAAGAACATCGCGGGCGCCGTGACCATCGTCGCGCGGCGGGGCCGCATCGCGCACTTCGAGGCGCAGGGCCTGATGGAGATCGAGGGACAGAAGCCGATGGTCACGGATGCCATCTTCCGCCTGGCCTCGACGTCCAAGCCGATCACCGGCGTCGCCGTCATGATGCTCATCGAGGAGGGGAAGATTCGCCTCAGCGATCCCGTCTCGCGGTTCATCCCCGAGTTCGCGACCCTCAACAAGGTCGCGGTCCCGCGGCCGGGCGGACGCGGCGCGGCCGGCGGCGGCCGTGGTGCCGGCGGCGGCGGGCGCGGCGGCGGCGAAGCCGCCTACGATCTCGTCACGGCCAGCCGTGAGATCACCATTCACGACCTCCTCACGCACGGCTCGGGTCTCTTGAGCGGCGGGCTCGGCTCTTCGGCCGCCCCCCAGCGCTCGCCGAACGACACGCTGGCCACCTACATCCCGAAGCTGGCGTCGGTGCCGCTCGACTTCCAGCCCGGCACGCTCTGGCGCTACAGCGGCCAGGCCGGCTTCGACGTGCTCAGCCGCATCGTCGAAGTCACCTCAGGCCTGCCCTACGATCGGTTCCTCAAGACCCGGATCTTCGATCCGCTCGGCATGAAGGACACCGGCTTCGTCGTGCCCGCCGCCAGCCAGCCGCGGCTTGCGACGATCTACCGGCGGACGCCCGAGGGCCTGCAGCGCGGTGAAAACCAGAACCAGCTCATGAGCACGACCTATTTCTCAGGCGCCGGCGGCATGGTGAGCACCGCGGAGGACTACCTGCAATTCGCCCAGATGCTGGTGAACGGGGGCGAGCTCAACGGCAGGCGTCTGCTCAGCCCGCGCACGGTCGAGCTGATGACGGCCAACCATACGGGGGACATGGTCAACGGCCAGTTCGGACGCCCGGCCCGGGGCATGGGCTTCGGGCTCAGCGTGCAGACCGTACTCGATCCCGTCGCCGCCGACCTGCGTCAGTCGCCGGGAACGTTCGGCTGGGCGGGCGCCTTCGGCACCAACGTCAACGTGGATCCGAAGGAGCAGATGGTGACCGTCGTCTTCATCCAGAACCAGGGGGGCAGCGGCGCCCTGCACCGCGACTTCGAAAACGCGGCGATGCAGGCGATCGTGGACTAGGGCTGCCCTTCCCTTTCCTCCGGGGAGTGGGGATCCGAATGCAGAATCCCCACTCCCCGATCTCGACCGCGTCAGTTCTAGAAGTCGACCGTCGCGTTGAAGCGCACGAACCGCGGCATCAGGATCGACGTCGGCCGCAGCCAGAGCGTGCCAAAGTTCTGGTTATAGGTCAGGCCCGGGTTCGCGTTGAACAGGTTGTAGAGGTCGAAGCCGACCTGCGTCCGCGTCCGGCCGAACCGCAGGATCTTCGCCACGCGCAGATCCACCTGGTTCACCCGGTCCCCGTAGAGCTGGCCCGGAATGAGCACGTTGACGGTCTGATTGGCGGCGTTCGCCGAAAGCGGCCGTCCCAGCGTCACGGCCGCCACGGCCGAGGGCACCTGGTAGTTGGAAGCGAGCGACTGGCCGTTGGTGGCCGCATCGTTCCCGCCGATGCCGAGCGTGCCCGGCTTGAACTGGAAGTTCGCGCTGACCTGCACGTCGATCCTCGGCACGGTGTACATCGCCAGGCCGCGCACCTGCGTCTGCCACGTCTCGACGACATTGCAGGAATCCGACTGCTGCCAGGTGCCGGCCGCGAAAAGTGTCTCGGGTAGCGCCGCCACGATCTCGCAGCGATCGCGCACTCCCCGGCCGGTGCTCGTGCCACCCTGGACGATCAGGCCGTTCCGCAGCCGTGCGTTCACGTTGACGTCCACGCCGTGCCAGTACTGCTTCTCGTCGCCGTAGTCGGAACTGAACGTCACGTAGTTGTCCGAAATCCGGCCGACCGCGTCCGGGTTCAAATTGAACGACCCCACGGTATAGCCGCCGCCACCCGGCAGGTCGGGATGCTGCGGCGCCGGGAAGGTGAACGCCGTGTAGTCGTTGGGCCCGATCGCGCGGTTGTCGGTGACGGTGAAACCCTGGAACCAGCGCCGATGGTAGCCCACCTCGACCGAGGTGCGCGGCAGGATCTCGTGCTGGATCGAGACGCCGAACTGCCAGTCCGCCGGGCGCGTGTTCCAGCCTTGAAGGATGTCCGGGTTGACGACGTTCACCGACAGCGGGTTGCCGAAGCCCGGCGTCAGCCACTGCGAGCAGGAGTCGCCGCCGGCGGCCAGGTTGTTCTGCGCCGCCGGGTTCATCAGGTCGCAATCCGGCAGGTAGTTGCCGTTGCCGTCCACCCAGTTCCGCGCCGTGGTCTGGGCGAAGCTGTTGGCCGGATTGCCGGTCGTGTAGCGATCCTGGTTGTTGGCCGACTGCACGTACTTCCCGATGTTGGCCTTCAGGGATGTCTTGCCGCTCCCGAACACGTCGTAGGCCACGCCGCCGCGCACCATGATGTCATTGAATCCGGGCACCCCCTCTACGCGGGGAAAGACGATGGGCGCCGGCATGAACCGGTCCGTCCCGTCCCACCCCTGCCCGGCCGGGAAGAAGCTCCAGGCCCGCTCGTACCGGACCGCGCCCTGGAGCGACAGCCGGTTCCTGGTCCACTGGTCCTGCGCGTACAACCCGTAGTGATTCGTATGTTGGTCGTTCTTCCAGTTACCCAGCCGCATCGTGAACTGGTTCGGCGCACGGTTGTTGAACCGGTAGTTCAGCCGCGTCCGGTTGTAGAAGCTCGTGCCGCTGTCGATATCCTGGCCGTGCTGGTAGCCGAACTTCATGCTGTGCGATCCGGTCACGTAGGACGCCGACGCGCGCCAGTTCGTGTTCCAGTTCATCCGGTTGAAGTTCCAGTCCAGCGCGCGATAGGTCTGGGTCGTACTCACGTTCACCGACTGCTCGAACACCTGGCTGAGGTTGGTGATGGCGCCCGGGGGCTCCATCCAGCCCCACCGGCTGACGTAGGTCGACCAACCCGCATCCAGCAGCAGCCGGCTGGTCACCGGCGAGGTCCAGGTCACCTGATTCACCTTCTGATACGTGTCCGCGTACCCGGCCGCGCCGACGCCGCCGCTGCCGCCGCTCGCCGCTTCTGGCGCCGTCGTCGCCGTCCCGTTGCCGATCCAGTCCGTGCCGCGCGATCGGCAGTTGTTCGCGTCCTGGATCATCGCCGATCCGTCGCACGCGAACTGATAGTCGTAGAAGACGCCGATCTTGTTCCGCGGCGTCACCTGCATCGTCAGCCGCATCGCCGCGATCGTTCGCTGGTTGGCGCCGCGCGTCTTCACGTTGAGATCGGGTTCGTAGGTCCACTTGGTGGGGTCGCCCGCGTTCTTGTTGGCGTACCCGCCCGGGATCTCCTGGAAGGTCCCGAAATCCCGGAGGGTGCCGAAGAACCAGACGCGATCCCGCTTGAAGGGCCCACCGACCGACCCGCTGACGTCCCAGTTCGCGTTCAGCGCCGCCTGCTCGGAGATGCCGAATCCCTTCAGCCGGTCGTCGAGGTTGCTTCCCTGCGACCACTCGCCGGCGGTGCTGCCGAAGAACGTGCCGGCGAAGGTGTTGCCGCCCGTCTTGGGCACGACGTTGAGCTGCGTGCCGCCAATCTCGGCTTCACCCAGACCGCCCGACAGCGTGAACGACAGCTCCTCGGCGTTGGACGTGTCCATGGTGTAGCCGGAAACGCCGCCGCCGTTGAAGGCCGCGCCGACGTTCAACCCGTCTACCTGCACGCGCCCTTCGTTGCCGCGCCCGCCGTGACTGTAGAAGATGCGCATCGCCGGCATCAGATCGATCTGGTTGCTGCCGCCCGTCACCGACGGCACCAGGAACACGATGGCGTTGTACCCCCGCGTCGCCGGCAGCGCCTTCACCACGTCGTCACTCATCGTCGTGCCGCGCCGCGCGCTCTGCACGTCCACGATCGGCGTTTCGCCCGTGACCGTGATGGTTTCCTGGAGCGTGCCGATGCGCAGCTCTGCATTGATGGTGATGATCGCGACGCCCGACACCTGCACGCCCTCGCGCCGGACGGTCGAGAACCCCGTCAGGCTGAAGGTCACCGTGTAGCTGCCTGGCGGCAGTTCTGCGATCCGGTACTGGCCGGTCCCGTCGGTGAACCCCGCCCGCACCTTCTCAATCAGCGTGGGACTGGACGCCTCCACGGTCACACCCGGCAGGACGGCGCCCGAGGTGTCACGCACGACACCCGCGAGCGTCGCCTGCGCCAGCGCCAGCGACGGCGCCAGCACCACACACGCGAGTACAGTGAACGATCTTGCCAGGTTCCCCATGATGTCTCCCTTCAGTCATAGTCCAAGAACGACGCTGTGTACGTCGATTCCGGGCGTTAATTAAGGTGGGGCTGGGCGGCCCGACGCACACCGCGAGCGGCGCGCTCGGCACACAGCCGTGGCGTCGGTCCGATGCGCGCGACCGTGCGCCGGTGCAGTGCGGAAGATTGCCATCAAGAGTAGGTGCCAGTAGTACCCCAATCAGGGGAGTTCGTCAAGACCTGAACGGGCAATCCCCCGGAGGGAAGCTGGTCCATATCTATCTCAGCCGTAAGTAATTACGCTTTCGAACCTCCAGGCCCCCGACCGGAGCGGCCTCGAGCCTCACAACCCTCCCGCGGTCCTGCGCTATAGTGTGGCGTCACAACCGGCTTACTGCCGCCACAACTCTCAGCCTGAAGGAAGGACGTTATGAAGCGCCTGCTGATTCTCGCGGCCGTCGGATTCATCATGGGCGTCGCGGCGGCCGCCTCGGCCGCCATCAGCGACCCGGTCGGAACCGAACAGGGATTGATTTCCGGAACCGCCGCGGCGAGCGGTGACGTGCGGATCTACCGAGGCGTCCCGTACGCCGCGCCCCCGGCCGGCGAGCGGCGATGGAAAGCCCCGGCGCCGCCCCTCCGCTGGGAGGGCGTCCGTCGAGCCGATGAGTTCGGCGCGCGCTGCATGCAGGGCGGCTTTGGCGGCGGCGGCCGGAGAGGCGGCGGCGCAGGGCGTGAAGGCGGACGCCAGGGGGGCGCCCGGCAGGGCGGTCAGGGACAGCAGGCCGCCGCCACGCCACCCGCACTGCCGCCGGTGAGCGAGGACTGCCTGTTTCTGAACATCTGGACGTCGGCTGCCGCGGCCTCGGCCCGACTGCCGGTCCTGGTGTTCGTGCACGGCGCGGGGCTGACAGGTGGATCTGGCGCCGAGGCCCGCTACGACGGCGAGGCGCTGGCCAGGAAAGGCGCCGTGGTGGTCACCATCAACTACCGCCTCGGGCCGTTCGGCTGGCTGGCCCATCCGGACCTGACCCGGGAGTCGGGGCGCAACGCGTCGGGCAACTACGGCTTGATGGACGCCGTCGCGTCGCTCAAGTGGGTGCAGGCGAACATCGCCAGCTTCGGCGGCGATCCGGGGCGCGTGCTGGTCTTCGGCGAATCGGCCGGCGCGTTCCAGGTCGCCGCGCTCGTCGCCTCGCCCGAAGCCAAAGGACTGTTCCAGCGGGCGATCGCGGAAAGCGGCGGCTGGATGGGCATCAGCATGGGCCGGATGACGACGCGCGCCGAGGCCGAAGCGGCGGGCGCGAAGATGGCGTCCGCCATGGGCGCGGCCTCGATCGCCGAGCTGCGCAAGAAGCCGGCCGAGGACATTCAGCAGGAGATGCGCGGGGCCGGCATGATCGTGGATGGCTGGTACGTACCCGATCAGCCGTCGAACATCTACCTGCAGGGCCGGCAGAACGCCGTGGACCTGCTCGTGGGCTCCAACAAGGATGAGGGCACGTTCTTCGGCCGTCCAAACAACAACGCCCAGACGTGGAGCGCCGGCGCGCGCGAACGCTTCGGCGACCTCGCCGACACGTACCTGAAGCTCTACCCGGCCGCAACCGACGAACAGGCCCAGGCCTCGTATCTCGAAGCGTTCAGCGACGAGATGTACTGGCACATGCGCATCTGGGCCGAGGCGCACGCCAAGCTCGGCAAGAAGGCGTACCTCTACTACTTCACGCGGGTGCCGCCGAGCGCGTCCGGTCAGGCGTCGCGCGGCGCCACCCACACGGCGGAACTCGCCTACGTGTTCGACGTCCCGAACCCGGGCCGGCCCTGGGAGGATATCGACAAGCGGCTGGCCGACCGGATGACGTCCTACTGGGTGAACTTCGCGGCCAGCGGCAATCCCAACGGCCCGGGGCTGCCGGTCTGGCCCGCCGTGCGCGATCGCCCCACCGGCCGCGGCATGATCCTGGGCGACACGGTTGCACCGGAACCGGCGCCGAACGCCGCGAAGCTCAGCCTGTTCGATGCGGCGTTCGCCCGGCTGCAGGCGCGGCAAACCAACTAGCCGGCCGCAGCGGCATGCGGGAGTGGGGATTCGGGAATCGGGCCGGGAATCGGAGCTTTGGGGGTCGGGACTTCCGAATCCCGACCCCCAAGCCCCACACGCTGCGCCTTAGAAATCGAACTGCATGCTCAGCTTCGCGAACCGCGCCGTGACGAGCGAGCTCGGCTGCAGCCAGGTCGCGCCGCTCCCGACGTAGGTCTGGGAGTACTGATAGACGGCGTTGGTGTTGAAGAGGTTGAAGACGTCGAACCCGACGTTCAACCGCCGTCCGCTGAATCGCAGGATCTTCGACACGCGCAGGTCCACCTGGTTGATCCGATCGCCGTACAGCGTGCCCGGCTCGACCACGTTCACGAAGGTGGACTGGCTGCCGCCAGACAAGGGGCGCCCGAGGGCCGGTATCACCTGCGAATTGAACACGAGCCAGTTCGCGGCCAGGCTCTGGGAAGCGATGCCCGGGAAGTTGCTGCCCGCGAAGGGCCGGCTCTGCACCGTTGCCGAGACCTGGACGTCCACCCGCGGCACGATGTAGCTGGCCAGACCGCCGACCGACACCAGCCACCCCGACGCGATGTCGCAGAACTGCT
>JACQVC010000042.1 GCA_016209995.1 Gemmatimonadota bacterium | reverse complement strand
GATGCGGTCGGCTCGACCTGGTCGTACGTGACACCGCCGGTCAGGATGTGCTGTGGACGGATGGTGAAGTGGACCATTAACCAGAACCCCGCGCTTTCGTTGCCTATCGTCGAGTAATGGGCTCGGGCGGGGACGCCGACGCACACGCCTCTAGCTTCGGGGTGCGGAACATGCGAGACTTTTGATCTGTCCGAGTCCGCATGGGAAAGCCGCTCCACACCAGCGGTCCGCGGCGGCATGACAGACGGGAGTTCTCCAAGGACTGGGTGAGAGGTGTCCGCCCCCTATCGAAGTATCCTCCAGCAGATACGGCTGTCGTTCCCGCAGCCGGTCTCGGATCCCATCCACGACGCGTACTTCGTCTTCTCGATCCTTCGGGCTCTTGATCAGATCGACGGCATGAAATCGGACGTTCCGATCCTGGGTCAGGCGCGCCCTCTCGACTACGTGCGGAGCAGGTCGGCGCGCATGGCCGACGGGCTCTCGACCGTGGAGGCCGTGACGGCCGAACTCGTGCGGCAGTTCAGGGACTGCCCATCTGGGGCCATCCGCGCGCCCAGATGAACGTCGTGACCTGTTCGTCCATCGCCAGCATCATCGGCGTCCTCCTGCCGGCCATCTACAACCCCAATCTGGTGACTGACGAAACCGCGCAGGGCATCATGGTGGACGAGTCACGGGTGGCCGCCATGGCGGCGGCCCTGATCGGATACGACCCGGAGACCTCCGCCGGGCTGTTCACCTTTGGAGGCACCGGGACCAACCTGTACGGTGTGAAGATCGCTCTCGAAAAGGCGTGTCCGTGTGCGATGGAGACCGGCGTGCGCGGCAACGCGGTGGTGTTGGCCTCCGAGCAGTGCCACTACTCACGTCTGAACGTCGCGGGCTGGCTGGGCATCGGCGAGAAGAACGTCGTGGAGATCCCGAGCCATCCCGGGAACGACATGCGGCTCGATCTGCTGGAGCAGGAAGTCCGGCGTCTGATCAAGGAAGGCAAGCGAATCGCGGCCATCATCGCCAGCATGGGAACGACGGACGCTTTCGGGATCGATGATCTGGAGGCGATTGTTCATCTGCGAGACCGCCTGGTCGAGGAGTTTGCGCTTGACTATCGGCCTCACGTCCGCGCCGATGCGGTGATCGGCTGGGCCTGGTCGGTCTTCGACGACTACAGCAGATGAGTGTCAACATCTCGCCCACTCGGAACAACATCGTGAACTTGACGGAGGCGCTGCCCGGCGTCGCCGGCTCCGGTAGCCTTCCGTTCCGCTTCAACTGGAAGGCCCCGTTCATCCTGTCACCGCACAACTCCCGCACCATCTATTTCGGCGGGAACCATCTCTTCAAGAGCACGGACCGGGGCGACACCTGGCGCATCATCAGCCCCGACCTGAGCACGAATAATCCGGTGTTCACCGCCCCCGCGCCCTCGGGATGGATGGGCGAGCGCGGAGGGGCGGAGCGACACGCCAGCGTGATCACGATCGCGGAGTCGCCGCTGGTCCCTGGACTGATCTGGGTGGGTACGGACGACGGCAACGTGCAGCTCACGCGCGACGACGGAAAGACCTGGACGAACGTTCGCCCCAATGTGCCGGAGGTGCCGGCCAACCGCTGGGTCAGCCGCGTGGAGGCGTCGTCGTTCGCCCCCGGGACCGCGTACGTCACGTTCGACGGTCACCGCAGCGACGACTTCCGGCCCTACGTCTTCAAGACGACGGACTATGGCCGCAGCTGGACCAGCCTGGCGGCGACGCTGCCGCCGAACGCCCCGGTGTACGCGATCAAGGAAGACCTGAAGAACCCGAACCTGCTGTTCGCGGGCACGGAAACGTCGCTGCACGCGTCGCTCGACGGCGGCCGCACCTGGCACCGCTTCATGAGCGGCTTCCCCACGGTGCCGGTACACGACCTCGTCATCCACCCGCGCGATGGCGACCTGGTCGCCGGCACGCACGGGCGAGGCATCTGGATCGCCGACGACATCACGCCCCTGCAGCAGCTCACGCCCGAGGTGCTCGCATCCGCAGTGCACCTCTTCGAGAACCGCGTGGCCACGAAATGGCACGGCATCAACCGCGGCGCCACGCGCGGTCACTTCATGTTCACGGGCCGCAACCCGCTGACGATTCAGCAGCGCGAGCCGCTGAACAACGCGCTCGATCTGGAGAACAGCGCCACGGTGACCTTCTTTCTCCGGGAGGCGCCGGCGGGGCCGGTCACCATCGAGATCAGCTCGCTGGACGGAACGCAGAAAGTCAGCACACCGTTCGCGGCCGAGCGCGGCATCAACCGCTACTTCTGGAACCTGCGTTTCACGCCGCCGGGCGGCCAGGAGACGCCTGGCGGGCCGGGCGGGGGTGGCGCCGGTTTCGCCGGTGGCCCCCAGGGTCGCGCCGGAGCGGAAGCGGCAGCCGGAACTTACCGGGTGAGGCTCACGGTGTCCGGCCGCACCTACGAAGGCATACTCACCGTGCGTGAAGATCCCGAAGTGAAGGGGATCGGTGGATGAGTATTCGCCCGAGGTAGAGGAGCCGCCTCGGTGAGCCGAAGGGCCCGGGTTCCCCCGAAGGAGCCGCGCCAAACACCGGACTCGTCAACACGCAGTTCCGCCGAGTGCGAGTGAAGCTCGGGCGGCTCGGCTCTCTAAGCCGGCTGTGCCACGACCCGCATATACGGCTTCGGCGCCTTCCACCCGGCGGGAAACGCCTTCTTCGCCTCCTCGTCCGACACCGACGCCAGGATGATGACGTCCTCGCCGCGCTGCCAGTTCACGGGCGTCGCGACCTTGTGCTTCGCCGTGAGCTGACACGAGTCGAGAAGACGTAACACCTCGTCGAAGTTACGACCGCTGCTCATGGGGTAGGTCAGCATCGCCTTGATCCTCTTGTCCGGCCCGATCACGAACACGGAGCGAACGGTCGCGTTGTCGGCAGCGGTCCGGCCCTGCGACGTTGCTCCCGCCGTCTCCGGGAGCATGTCGTACAGCTTCGCGATGTCGAGATTCGGGTCGCCGATCAGCGGGTAGTTGACCGCATAGCCTCCCACTTCCTCGATGTCCCGCGACCACCTCACGTGATCAGCCACAGGGTCGACGCTCAATCCAATGATCTTGCAGCCGCGCTCCTCGAATTCGGGCTTCAGCCCCGCGAGATACCCGAGCTCGGTCGTGCAGATCGGCGTGAAGTCCTTCGGGTGCGAGAACAGGATGGCCCAGCCATTGCCGATCCAGTCGTGAAAACGGATCGTCCCCTCGGTCGTCTCCGCAGTGAAGTTCGGAGCCTCGCCGTTGATTCGGAGTGCCATGACGCTCCTCCCTTTCTTTGAGTGTCGTGAGCGTCGGGGCAATTTGCCGTTCCGCCTGCTCCGCGTCTTACGGCCGAACGGCTACGCCGTGCACCGCGTTGGCCGACGCCGGCGCGAGGTCGATGTACTGCACCGTGCCCTGCGTGCCCTTGACGACCGCGAGCTTGCCGGACGCACGCAGCGT
>JACQVC010000311.1 GCA_016209995.1 Gemmatimonadota bacterium | reverse complement strand
GCTGGGGGGGCTGGGACAGGCCAGGGCGGGGGTGGCGGATTCGGCGGTGGCTTCGCCGGCCAGCGTGCTCAAGGCGCGGCCGATGGCGCTCCGGCCGAGACGAAGCCGGCGGTGCTGTTCGTGCTGACCCAGGCCGGCGTCCTCGAGCCGAGGCCGATCGTCATTGGTTTGAACGACTGGGACTACACGGAGATCGTGCGCGGAGTCGAGGAGGGCGAGCAGATTGCCCTCATCGGCGCCGCCCAGCTCCAGGCGAGGCAGCAGGAATTCCTGGAGCAGATGCGCAACCGTCGTGGGCTCTTCCCCGGGCAGGGTGGATTCATAGGGAGGGGCGGAGACGGGGGCGGTGGAGGCAGGGGGAGGTAGCCGGACCATGCTCTTTGGGGAAATCATCCGCGTTGCGCTAGGGGCGATCCGGGTCAACCTGCTGCGCTCGATCCTCACGGCCCTGGGCATTGTCATTGGCGTAGGCGCCGTCATTACGATGGTCGCGCTGGGCGAAGGAGCGCAGCGCTCGGTTCAGCGGCAGATCGAGCTGATGGGGACCAACGTCCTGACGATTCGGCCGGGCGAGCAGTTCTTCGGCGGGATCGGTCAAGGCGAGCAGCGGCTGCGCACCGAGGACGCCGAGGCGCTTCGCGACCGGGGGTCCGGCCTGATGACGATCGCGCCCGAGATCAGCAACCGCCTCCAGGTCGAGTACCTGCGCTGGAACTCGAACGTGGAGATCATCGGCACGTGGCCGTCCTACTTCGAGGTGTACAACCTATCCCTCGACGTCGGCCGCCTCTTCGATGAGGGAGAAGTGCAGGGAAGGCGTCGCGTGGCCGTGCTCGGATCCGCCGTGCCCGACCGGCTCGGTACGCCTGCCGGACTCCTCATCGGCAAGACCATCCGTGTCCGCGGTGCGCCGGTCGAGGTGATCGGCGTGCTGGCCGAGAAGGGGGCCATGGGGTTCTTCAGCCCGGACGAGCAGATCTTCATTCCCCTCTCGACCGCGCAGTTCCGACTCTTTGGCGGACGCGACCGGCTCCGCTCGATCGCCGCCAAGATTCCCGATCAGTCGCTGTTCGACGAGGCTTTCGCCGAGATCGATGGCGCGCTCCGCCGTGAGCATCGCATCCAACCGGGACAGGACGCCGACTTCAACATCCGCAACGCCACAGACCTCTTGACCACCTTCCAGGAGACGAGTCGCACGTTCACGTACTTGCTGGCGGGGATCGCGGCGGTGAGCCTGCTGGTCGGCGGGATCGGCATTATGAATATCATGCTCGTGAGCGTGACGGAGCGGACCCGTGAGATCGGGATCCGGAAAGCGCTCGGAGCGACTCGCCGGAACATCCTGCTCCAGTTCCTGGTCGAGGCGCTGACGCTCTGTCTGCTGGGCGGCAGCGTGGGTGTCGCGGCCGGCGCCACCGGCGCCTGGCTGATGGCGCGCATGGCTCAGTGGCAGACGGCGGTGGCGCCCGGGGCCGTCGCGATGGCCCTCGCGTTCTCGGCTGGGATCGGCTTGTTCTTCGGGATCTGGCCGGCTCGGCGCGCAGCCAAGCTGGATCCTATCGTGGCGCTGCGGTACGAATAGGCTGGCGCCACACCCTACGCGGACGGGCTCCTAGGCAGCGCTGGCGCCATTCGTCGCGGCGGGCTCCAAGATCTGCGCCGCGCGGTGGGTCCAGAGATGGGCTCGTCTGGCCTCCGCGGCTGCGGCACCGCCAAGCTGGCGGCGGAGCCGCCCGTCCTGCGCGAGCCAGCGCACCGCTTCCGCCAGCGCGTCGGCATCGCCGGGCGGCACGAGCAGCCCGTTCACGCCCTCCTGGACAAGATCTGCGAGCGGCGGCACCCGCGCCGCGATGACGGCCCTTCCGGCAGCCATGTACTCGAGCAACGCGAGCGCCGATAGACGCAGTCGCAGGACCGGAGGCGCGGGCGCGATCGCGATGTCCATTCCCCGCACGTACTTCGCTACCTCACGATGGGGCAGCGGTCCGACACGCATCACGCGGCCCGGCAGCTCGCGCGCAAGGCCGTCGACGAGCTTCGCCTCGGGGCCATCGCCCACCACGAGCAGATCGTAGCGCGGGTCGCTGGCGAGCCGCCGAAACGCGGTGACCAGAACATCGACCCCCCGCCCAGATCTGAGCGTACCGACGAAGCCGAGAACGAAGCGGTCATCCGCTCTCTTGGCGCGAACGGGACCTTCCGGGCAGAACAGGTCCGCGTCTACTCCGTTGGGGGCAACACGTATCTTCGACTCGGCCACACCCCCGGAGATCAGCGCGTCTTTCAGCTCGGAAGTCGGCGTCACGATCCCGGACGTCGAATCCAGCGCGGCACGCTCGATCCACTGCGCCGCCTGGTGAAGCGGCTGCTCGCGGGCACGGCGCTCGTCCCAGGCGAGCAGCGCGTTGACCTCGAGGAGATGGCGCACACCGCCTCGCCGCGCACCCAGCACACCCGCGAGACCGAACGGTGCGTAGCTTTCGTAAACCAGATCGGGACGCTGGGTCTTCAGCACACCGTTCAGGGTCTGATCGACGGACACGTTGTTCCAGAGGTAACCAAGTGCGGGTCCGAGCCGGGGCGGCCCTTTGGCGTACATGCCGGCCACGATCTGCGGTATGGGAATGGGAACGATCTGCGCCTGCAGCTCGGCGTCGCTGCGTCCACCGCCCACGCCCGGCGCGACCACGACGACTTCGTGGCCCAACGCCGTGAAGGCGCGCACCAGTCCCCGCATGGGGGCAGCCGCGCCCCTCGAGCCGCTCAGCGGAGCGGCGAGGTCGGAGGAGAGATAACAGATCTTCACAACGATGCTGCCTCCCCGGCAGCGCCACAGCGTGATCCCTCGCCCGACTCAGCCTCTTGCCCCCTTTTTAAAACGCTATTCGGTGTTCCGCGGACGGGTTTCGAGGCGGCACTCGAGGCCGAACAAGGGGGTCGGCGAGGAGTTGGTGATGTGACCGGCCCCCCGGAGTCCGTGGCTCGTATCCCAGCGCCAGACGGGAAGCGGCATCGCTTCGGTGACCCAGATCATGAGTCGCTTCCGGTGTTGCCTGCATCGGCCTCACCGGGCTGTCCTGCCTGCCATTCGGGGGCCGATCACATCCACGGCGGATGCGTTGCAAGGGTCGGGCCTGGGAGGCGACTCTACTATGAAGATTAATGCTTACAAGCATTTACGGCCGATGCAGCCGCAGATGCCGAGGTGATCCGGGCAAGAAATCGTTGGTGGGACTCGCTAAAGTTTGCGGGCCGGATAGTGGCCCTCCAAGTTCTCGGCGTTGAGACCCTCTATTCGGGCATGCGGAGCTGGAGCGCGCGTCCCTTGCGAATGACCGTCACGACGGCTGGCGCGTCCACGCGAACGAGCGCCGCCCGAAGATCGCTGACCGACGCGATCTCCACCTGTTCGACCGCCGTGATGACGTCGCCGGCCACCAGCCCGGCCGCGGCCGCCGGCGTTCCGCGCATCACCTCGGTCACCAGGACGCCGCGGCGAACGCCGAAGTACTCCGCCAGCTCCGCGTTCAGAGCCGTGAGCTGGGCGCCGGCCACCACCCGCTGGCCCAGGACGACCGGTGGCACGAAGGGTTGAGGCGCGGCAACCGGGGCTCCTACCGAAACTGGCCGTTCGGCGCGTGTCCGCTGGGCCTCTCGGGCCACCCGTTCAGCTTCCTGCTCGATACGGATCCGCTGCGCCCCCTGCTCGGCGCGCATCCGTTGGACTTCCTGGACGAGGCGAGCGAACTCGGCGGAATCCGTTCCGAACTCGAAGCGCACGCTGCGCAGGTTCGCGCGCACCGAATCGAGGCTCTTCAGCACAGCTTCGCGCACCGAGTCGATCCGGATCACCATCTCCTGGGAGAACTTCGCGCTGGGGAAGAAGACCGCCCCTTCGATGGGTTGGCCAGCCACAACGGTCACCGTCCGATTGCGCCCGTCGCGGCGCAGCGCGAGGCGCACGTTATCGCCGGGGCGCAGCGTCTCCGCGAATCGCTTCATTTGAACGGCTGACACGCGCTGGTCGTTGATGCGCAGCACCGTGTCTCCCACTGCGAGGCCGGCGCGTTCCGCCGGACTGGCGACCTGCACGGCCAGGACGACCATCACGGCGCCTTCTGTCGCCGCGGCGGGGGCCCGTGGCTCGAGCACCTCGTACCAGATGCCGATCCATCCCTGCTCCGGGGGGCTGGGCGGCGTCTGCGCACCAGCGCCCGTGGCTGCACCGAGCAGCAAGGCACTGATGATCAGCCCGACCTTCACACCGTGTGTCCTCATTCGCTTCATCTACCTCAGTTTCTAACCGACCAACTCGCCAATCCACTAACGCGCTGACCCGCTGACCGCTCACCCGCTCACCCGCTAGCTCAGAACCAGTCTCCCTGCGCGCTGGCGATCTGCCGCAACATGTGCTCGCGCTCTGCCACCGCGCTGAGCAATACGCCATTCAGGTAAGGGTCCGTCGGCGCGTGCCGAACGGCTGCCTGACTGGCCGCGACCAGCGCCTCCAGCGCCGCGTACCGCTGGCTGGCATCGTCGGCAGTCGCATCGGTTGCTGATCCGTCCGCCAACTCGCGGTAGCGGAGGAGCGCGTCATAGAAGCCTTGCTGGGTGCGCCTCACCAGCTCTTCGGCTTCCTCCGCAGACGTCACGCTGGCCGCGCGGCTCATGAGGCCGGCCGCAGCGTCGCGCTCGGCGCTTCCGCTCAGAGGGAAGATACCGGCGTCCAGAAATCGCCCCAAGGCGGCGCCCGCGACGAAGAGCGCCACGCCGGCGGCCGCCCGCAGCCACACCTGCTGTTGCATCCACCAGGCCTGCCGCGGTCCCGGCCGCATCAACCCTTCCGCGCGCAGGCGCGCCTCCAGCGCGGGCCACGCATCCGCCGGCGGGCGAAGGTCGGGCAGCGAACCCAGGTCGTGCGTCTGCCCCCGCAGAGCCTCCAGCTCTTCGCGGCAGCGATCGCAGGCATCGATGTGCGCCTGCTCAGCGGTCGCCGGCGTCTCAGCGACCAGGCGGGCCAGGGTCTCGAGATCTAGGTGCTCCATACTTCCACTCCTTGTCGTTCGCGGGTACGCGCGTGGACGGCTGCCGTCAACATCTCGCGCATCTTGGCGCGAGCCTTGAAAAGTTGCGACTTCGACGTGCCGGGCGTGATTCCCAGCGTCTCCGCGATCTCCTCGTGTGTGTGACCCTCGACGTCATGCAGCACCAACACGCGACGCATACCCTCGGGTAACGCGTCCAGAGCCTGTTCCAGCCGGCGCGCCAGCAGCACGTCGCTACGGGGCGGCTCCACCGTGATCTGCTCGAGCAGCGCCTCCTCCGGGGTGTTCCGCTCGGGAGCGCGCCGCCTCGCCTGCAACGCCGCGTTGACCGCCACACGGTGGAGCCAGGTCGAGAAGCGGGCGTCGCCACGGAAGCTGCGCAGCCCGCGAATGGCGCGGAGCCAGGCCTCCTGCGCGAGGTCCTGCGCCGTGTCATCATCGCCGGCGATACGACGCACGACCGCGTAGACGCGCGGCGAATAGCGATCGTAGAGGCGGCGGATCGCGGCCTCTTCACCGTCGCACGCCCGCCGAATCAACTCGTTTTCAGTCATGCGCCTCCACCGTTCCACGCCACCCTTCTTGCCTGGTTGGATGCGGTGGGCCCGCCGGAAGGTTGCTCCTCTGGCGAGCACGTATTCTACCCCCGTTGGCGCCGTGGATCCGGGGGTTGCGAAGTCGTGCACGCTTTGAGACCTGTCGAGCGGAACTACCTCACGCGGAGTGTTCACCGGCTACGCCGACCCCAGTGGATGAAACTGTCTGCCGCATATGGAG
>JACQVC010000301.1 GCA_016209995.1 Gemmatimonadota bacterium | reverse complement strand
GGCGGCGCGGGGCGGCGCGGTGACGGTCCTCACCAAGCGCGTGGACCGCCTGCCGCCGCGCGAAGAACTCGACGGCGTGCCGGTTTACCGCGTCGGGCCAGCCGGGCGCCGGGGCGCGGCGGCCAAGTGGCAGATGCTCCCCTTCGCGGCGGCGGCCCTCCTCAGGCTGCGCCGGGCCTACGACGTCATTTACTGTCCCGACCCGCGCGGCATCGGCATTGCGGCTGTGCTCGTGGGCCGCCTGCTCGGCCGGCGCGTCGTGTTCGAGGCGGCAACGCCCGGCGACGTGTCGTGCGCGAACTGGGACGACACGCTCCGCCGCTGGAGCGTCCGCCCCGCCGGCCGGCTGGCGGCGGCCCTCAAGTGGCTGCCGCGACGCATGTACACGGCGGCCGACGCCATCGCCTGCCTTTCGGGGGAGATCGAAGAGGAATGCCGGGCCGCTGGCGTCGCGCCCGCACGGCTGCTGCGCGTGGCGCACGCCCTCGACCTCACCCGCTTTCGACCGGGCTCGAGGGAGGAGGCCGCGATGGCCCGCGGCGCGTTCGGGCTGCCGACCGACCGCCTCGTGTGTCTGTTTGTCGGACGGCTGAGCCGGGAGAAAGGCGTGCTCGAGATCCTGCAGGCGTGGCACGCCGTGAGGCCGGAGGGGGCGCTGCTGGTCCTGGCCGGTCCAGACACGCCGGAACACGCGCTTGACGTCGGGGCCGAGGGACGCGCGTTCACGGCCCGCCACGGCCTGGAGGAGCAGGTCCGATTCCTCGGCCCCGTCGCCGAGCCGGCCTCGCTCATGCGCGCGGCCGATGTGTTCATCCACCCGTCGCACTATGAAGCGTTTGGGCTCTCGGTCGCCGAGGCGCTGGCGAGCGGCCTTCCGGTGATCGCCACCTCGGTGGGCGGACTCAAGGAGTACCTCGTTGACGAGGAGAACGCCCTGCTCGTGCCGCCCGGGGAACCGGACGAACTGGGCCGGCAACTGGATCGGCTCCTCGGCGACGCAGCCCTTCGGCAACGGCTTGGACGCGCCGGACGGCAGACGGCCGAGCGCCGATTTGGTCCCGACCGCGTGTTCGGCGCCCTTTTCGCGGCCCTGAGCCGTCCGGCGGCCGAGGCCGGCCGATTCTGAAGACATCGTGGCGACCCCTCCCCCTTCGCGCACGTTCGTCGGGAACACGGTCTTTGCGAGCGTGTCGGCGGCCAGCGCCGTCTTCCTGCTGGCGTTGCTCGTCGTCGCCGGCCGGCTCCTGGGAGACGCCGACTACGGCAAGTTCTCGTTCGCACTGGCTCTGGCGACGGTGTTTGAAACCTTCATCGATTTCGGCCTGAAGGACATCGCCACGCGGAGCGTGGCCCGGGACCGCCAGGTGGCGTACCGGCTGATGTCGAATACGTTCGGTCTCAAGCTCGTTCTGGCGATCGTGACGTTGGCGGCGCTGGTGCTGGCGGCCCGGCTCCTGCGGGCCGATCCCGACGTGCGCCTCGCCTGCTACCTGCTGGGCCTTGCGTCGGTCCTGCGGTCCTACCTGCTGACGGCGCGTCACCTGCTGATGGGGCTGGAGCGGTTCGACCTGGACAGCGTGGTCGTGATCGGCGATCGAATTCTGCTCCTGGTGTTCGGGGCCGGTGCGCTGTGGATCGGGACCGGCGTCGTCGGGCTCGCCGCCAGCTTCGTGGTCGCCCGGGCCGTCGCGGTCGTGCTGTCCTACGGGCTCAGCGCCTCGCAGGTGGGCCGGTTCGGCTTCAGCTTCGAGTGGCGCGTCTGGGTGGACCTCCAGAGGAGCGCGCTGCCGTTCGGAGCGTTCGTCATCGTGCTGTATCTCTACAACTACATCGACACGATCATGCTCGGCGTCCTGCGCGGCGACGCCGAAACGGGACTCTACAGCGCGGCCTATCGCATTTACGAAGGCCTCAGCAGCATCCCCGCCATCCTGCAGGCGGTGCTGGCGCCGCGGCTGGCGCGGCACTTCGTCCAAGACCGCAGCCGCCATCGCTGGCTCGCGCGCTTGGGCCTGATGAGCGCTGTCGTCATCGCCGTTCCCACGACCGGGGTTGCACTGATCGCTGCCGGGCCGATCGTCCGGCTGCTGTTTGGCGAAGACTACGTCGCGTCGGCCGGCGTCTTCCAGATTCTGGCTCTGGGTCTGCTCTTCGTCTTTCCGCTCTTCGTCCGGCATGCCGAGGCGATCTCGGCGAATGCCGAACGCCTCCTGCTGCGGACGGCGGTGATCGGTTGCCTGGTCAACGTGCTGCTGAACAGCGTCCTGATTCCGCTCTTCGGCATGCACGGCGCCGCCATCGCCACCGTGGTCGGCGAGTTCGCGAGCATCGGCTATTTGTCGCATGCGCTGCGCCGGCACCCCGGCACGGACGGGCCGCCTCCGGCGGCCGCGCGATAGTACAATTGCCATCTGATGCGCTGGCTGCACGTCGTCGGATTGTCGGCGGTGACGCTCGGCATCGGGGCGTTCTTCCTGGCGGGCCCGCGGCCATCTCCGGAACGGATGCACGACTGGGAGCCGCAGCCGCTAATCGGCACCGAGCCGGACCCGCAGCCACCCATTGCGCTCGCGCCGACGACGGACCCGCCAACCTCGCCACTCCGTGACATGACCGGCGTTCGGGCGCGCATGGTCTGGGTGCAGGACGCCGGCAACGGGACGGACGTCTTCGCCGGCGGCGCCGATCTCCGGCTGATGGGACTCGACACCGACGACGGGCTCGGGGAGCGGCCGATCTTGCCCGATCGGGCCAACTACGTACGTCCGCTCCTGACCTCGTCGGGCCAGCAAGTCGTCTTCTCCAATCGCCACACCGACCGGGTGTGGATCGTGGGCTGGGACGGAACCGGGCTTCGGCCCCTTGGCCGGGGCATGGCGCTTGCGGTCTGGCGCGACCCTCTCGACGGCCGCGACTGGGTCTATGTCGGAACCGACCGGCAGGAGGATGCGTTCGGCACGCTCCGCCGACGCCGGATCGACGAGCCGGAGGTCGACGAGACTGTCTGGAACCAGACGCTCGTCGGCGAGGAGCTG
>JACQVC010000309.1 GCA_016209995.1 Gemmatimonadota bacterium | reverse complement strand
GTTGAGGACTCACCAATCGGTCCCGTACGCGCTCGTACGCAGCTAAGACTGGCGCGAGCGGCGGCCCGAATGGAATCGTTAGCTGCCTGACGCGAAATCCCGTCCGCTCCAATAGCGTCGCCAGTCCGTCCGGCGTGAAGTGCACAAGATGGAACGGCAGATCCAGGATATGACGTCGCCCGCGTCCCCACCGCATCTGCGCGGAATCGAGGTTCGGCACTTCCACGATGGCTAGACCGCCGGGCCTCAGGACCTCGCGCACGCAGCGGAGTAGAGCTTCGGGCTCCGCCGTGTGCTCGAGAACGTGATACAGGAGGACCACGTCCATCGATCCGCGCTCGTAACCGGCCTCCGACAGCTCCCCATGGAAGACCTCGAGCCCGAACCGCGTACGTGCGACCTCGACTGCGGACGCGCTGATCTCGCAACCATGAACCTCGAAACCCTCGTCCCTCAGCGCCGCGAGCAGGTAACCCTCACCGGTGCCGACCTCCAGGAGTTGTCGTCCGGGGGCCCAGGAGCGCACGACCCCGGCTCGCGCACGGTGGTCGGGCAGAATCGAGCAGTGCTGGATACCGTGCGTCTCGTAATAGCGCGGGTCATCGTACAGAGCACGCAGCGAATCGGGATCCGGTCGCGGCAGCGTCACACCCGTACCACAGGACGCACAGCGGACGACCCGCCAGTCGGCGATCCGGTACGCCGTGCGCCCGTCGCCCAGCTCGGCTAGACACGCCGGGCAGCGCCTGGCACGACTCGCATCTTCGATTCCCGAATTCACGCGCCCGCTCAAGAGGTCTCCCGTGGCGCAGGGCGAGCCGGATGCCCCAGGTACCCGGGAACGAGGCGCAGGTGCTCGCGAAGCTGGTAGGCCGCGGCTGCCATTCCCGGGCGATCCACGGTCACGAAGCTCAGGACCATCTCGAAGCCCAATCCCAGCGCGCGCATCAGCGCGAACGCGAGCAGAATCAGCAGTCCGCGATATCGGGCTAGATACCGCAGGTCACCCTCGAGAGAGAGTGCCAACCGACGTAGCCCCAACGCCGGCTCACTGCTCGCGCGGCCCACGTGCAGCACGCGAGCCGTCGGCGCGTAAGCGATCCGCCACCCGGCGCTCCGCAGCCTGGCGCACCACTCCAGTTCTTCGCCGTACATGAAGATGGACTCGTCGAAACCGTCGGTCGCCTCGAACGCCTCTCGCCGTACCAGCACGCACGCGCCGGTCACCCAGTCGGGCTCCACGGCTTGTCCCTCAAGGGCGTGTTCTCCCAGGAGCACCCTGGCCCGGGTCCGTCGCGGTAGCAGGCGGAACAAGCGAAAGCGCAGCAGCAGCTCCTGTAGCGGTCCCGGGAAACGCCGGACCGACGGTCGGACTCGCCCGTCGGGCGCAACCAGGCACGAGCCCGCTAGCGCCAGCGCCGCATCGCCTTCCAGCGCCGCTAGCAGCGCCTTCACCGCGGGCACATTCAGCTCGACGTCGCCGTTGAGTAGCAAGAAGTAGCGTCCCGTCGCCCGGCGCATCGCCTGGTTGTTGGCCGTGCCAAATCCCACGTTGTTGGCGTTGGCAATCAGGCGCACCTGTGGAAACTCGGCTCGCACCATGTCGGCGGACCCATCCTGCGACGCGTTGTCCACGACCCAGGCTTCCCCGCCCAGCTCGGCGAGCACGCTCGTCGCCGATCCCAGGCACCGGCGAGTGAGTTCGCGAGTGTTGTAGCTCACGACAATCAGCGAGAGCCCGCCGCCCGCCACCCTCGACGCTTCGCCGGGCGCCGCAGGCTCGGGATCCCCGCGCAAACGACCCCTTGCCTGGGGAAAAGCCTCGGGGCCCAGGCGCGAACCGCGCTCAGACACCGGGCCCCCGACCCAGCACGGGCGGGAGGATCGGCTCGAGCAGCACCGCAAGCTGACGAGCCATCGCGGTCCACCCGTAAAGCTCTTGCGCCCGACTCCTCGCCAGCGCCCCCAACACCCGCGCGCGTTCTCCCTCATCAAGCAGCCTGTCGATGGCAGCAGACAGCGCCCGTGGGTCCCTCGGGGGGACCAGCAAACCCGCAGCCGGTTCTCCTCCCAGGATCTCGGCTGCGTCACCCACGTCGGTGGCGACGATGGGCGCACCCAATGCCATGGCCTGCAGAAGCTTGGCCGGAAGCTGATGCGCGGCGTACGGCGTCGCTCGCTGCGGTACCACGAACACGTCCGCCGCCGCGATGTGCCAGCAAGCTTCCTCGAACGAGACGCTCGGACGCAGCTCGATGCCCGGGCGTACCATCGCCGCGAACGCCTCCGCCAGCGACGGGTCGCGAGGCGCGCCGACGACCCACAGGTCGGCTGAGCCTGGCGACAGCATCCTGTATGCGGCGATCAGATCGTCGATCCCTTTGTGAGGTTGCGGCGTGCCGAGGAACAGAATGAGCCGTCTGCCCTCCGGCGCACCGATGCGCTGGCGGGCCGCAGCTCGAGGGAAGCGTTCAGGCGCCACGCGCTCGGTGTCGACACCCTGGCGTACGATTTGTCCGCCGAACCGTCCTTGCAGCGCCCGTGTCGAGACCGTGAGCACATCGGCCCGCTCGACCATCCGCTCCAGGGCGCGCACATACAGCTCGCTGTTTGGGCGCCGCACCCCGCGCACGGCGTGCCAGACCCGCCGGACCCAGCCTTCTCCGGCGAACCACCCGCCGTCCCAGTCGTCGAGGTGAAGGGCAACCCGAAGACCGAACCGCCGTCTGGCCCACAGCGCCAGACCGAAACTCTGCGGCAAAGCCTTGAAGGCGTACACCAGATCGGCCTGACGAGCAGCTTGCGCGAACGATCGGCGTACGGACCTCGAGAACGGATTCACGCCCGGGAGCAAACCGTCGAGATGAAGCTCGTCGCGCAGCGGCTGCCAGGGTTGCACCGTAGTGGGACCCAGCAAACGCACTCGATGAGTTGGCGAGAGTGCGCCCGCGAACTGGTGCGCTGTGTAGACGGCGCCACTCGCCAGGTCAGGCGCGACGAGGAGCAGGTCGGCCAATCTCTGCCTTCTGGTTAGGCGTCCAATCACGATTACGACGGCAAACCACCGTTTCACACGGAGTCGCGGAGGGTACGTCTCCCTAGCCCACGCAACGTTCGTTGCGCGGGGACCCCGGTCGGCGTGAAACGTTGCTGACCCTTCACGACGTATTCGTCAGAGCCCACTTGAGCGCGCATTAGGAGCCCGCGAGCGCGCGCTCGTAGAAAGCCAGGAGGCGCTCGTGGAACCGCTCCCGCGTATACTCGGCCTCGAAGCGCGCGCGCCCAGCGGCTCCCATCTCCCGCGCCCGCCTGGCGTCCGTGGCTAGAGCCGTCATCGCCTGGCGCAGTGACTCGCCATCGCCGGGTGTCACGAGCAGGCCGGTGACCTGATCCAGCACAGTTTCGGGCAGCGCGCCGTACCGGCTGGCGATGACCGGGATCCCGAACGACATCGCCTCGATCGGTGCGATGCCGTACCCCTCCACTCGCGAGGGCAGAAGCAGGGCGTCGGCTCGTGGATACAGCTCGCGATAGAGCACCTCGCGCTTCACCCAAGGGTGCGCCTCGAAGCCGTCCTCCGGACTCAGCTCCCGAAACGACGGGTCCCCGACCATGATGGCACGCACGCGGAGCACCCGTGACCCGCGCAGCACGCGAATCGCGTCGATGACGAGGTCGGCGCCCTTGCGGATCGGATCTCGTCCTACGAAGAGGAATGTGAACCCATCCCGCGCCAGCGGTCGTACAGGCGGTGCGGGTACCGAAAACCCCGGGGGAATCACCTCGACCAGGCTCACCGGAACGCCCATGCGCAGGAGAAACCCTCGCGCAAACTCGGAGCGCACGAAGATTCCGCTGAGGCGTCCCCAGTTCACGAACTCGTTCGTGATCCCGAAGGTCCGGAACACCGTCCGGCCGCGGCGATAGAGCGCCTGGATGCGCTCCTCCGGCCAGCCCAGATACGCCTGCACATAGTGGTAGTAGGAGCCGCCTCCCAGGCTCATGACCACCGCAACGCGGTCAGGCGACGAAATGTGGTGCGCGTAGTTGTGCACGTGCACGAGGTCGAAGCGCCGATCCACCCGATACGCTTTGAGGCCGGCCAGCGGCCAGATCCACGGGTGCACCAGACGGTTGAAGAGTACCTCGGTGACTCGCCGTGACCGCGCGCCGGCTACACTCTCGTGGTGACGCAGCGCCAGGGTGTAGCGAACGCCGGCGGGAGGATTCTCGGCCAGGTCGCGGACGAAGACCTCTTCGCCCCCGCCACCCTCCATGCCCACCAGCAGGCACTCGAGCACCGTCACTGGCCACCCATCAGCGTTGGGACAAACAAACTACAGGTCTCACGCGGAGACCTGCGGAGCGTACTGAAAGGACGCAGAGTTTTGAATATGTAGCCTTTTTCTCCGCGGCTCTCTGTCTTCTCCGCGTCTCCCTACCCCACGCAACGTTCGTTGCGCGGGGACCCCGGTCCGCGTGAAACGGTTGCTGACCGTTCGCGACGCACTCGTCAGAGCTATCGTGGGCGCACGTTAGTCGCCCGTCGGAGCCGCTGGCTTCGGCTGCCGCCGCAGACGCCACAGCTCGAGTCCGACCCCGGCGAAGATGAGCAGGAAGATCACCACCTGCGCGCGGTGTCGGTACGCGGTTCCCGCATTGCCTTCAACCAGGGCGTAGATCACCGTCGTCAGAGAAACGAAGAGCAGGATCGGCTCGACGCGCGAGAACCGCTCGCGTAGCAAGAACAGACCCCCATACGCCACGAAGAACAGGAGCCCGTACCAGATCAGCATCTCAGGCAAGGTCATCAGAGAGAGCATACTGCCCAGCTGCCACGGAAACGGCGCCAGCAGGAAGAACAGGAGCCCGATGGGCAGGTACTGGAGACCCTGCACCGGGGTCGAGATCACGACCTGGGGTTGAAAGGCTGTCCCCCCGATCGCCAGGGCGGTTCTCTGTGCTTGAATCGCCTCGAAGTTCGCAGCCTCGACCCACTGCGCGCCCAACCCGAGCTGGCTGTACGCCGCCACCGCCACGCCGAACAGCGCCAATCCGATGAAGACGTTCGCCACCAGGCCGCGCCTCGGCGTGATGAAGAACGAGCCCGTCAGCGCGAAGACGACCATCACGGCCATGTAGTCGCGCACCACCGCCAGCAGCGCCATCACCAGCACCAGACCCACGAAGCTGCCGGCAGTCGGTCGCTGCCGCAGCCGCAGCGTGAGCCATACGATGACGACCAACAGCAACAGCACGATCGTGTCCCGCAGATTCTGCGTGGACCAGAGAACCAGCGACGGGAATAGCGCGGTCAACACGGCCGTGTTGCGTGCGACTCCCTGCCCTGCCAGCTCACCAGCAATCCGGTAAGCGACCATCGACGCCCAGATCCCGAAGAAGCAGTTGAACAGCTTCGCGGCTACCGGCCTGAAGCCGAAGACGAAGTAGAGAAGCGCGTTCCAGTAGAAGTACCCCACCTCCATCGTGCCGCCGACCTGCCACGGCTGCGTCCCCTGCCCCCGCCAGTACAGCAGCGTTCGCCATCCCACGTCCTGGTAGGTGAACTGGTCGGGAGCGAAGAAAGCGACCGGGAGGAGATAGTGTGCCAGGAGCGAAAGGCCCACGCGGATGAGCAGGCCCGCCACCACGATCTTGGCGAGAAACGCGCGGTCCTGCGGTTCCGCCAGCTTTGCCAGGATGAACCGAGTTCCGACCACGCCCACCAGGCCCACCACGAGGACGGCGGGCAAGTCGGCCAATCCTCGCCCGGCCAGCAGCAGCAGT
>JACQVC010000048.1 GCA_016209995.1 Gemmatimonadota bacterium | reverse complement strand
GGCTGTGCGTCCACCCCACGTGTGAGGAGATTCTGGACGCGTACGTGACCCCCCTGCTGCTGGAGAAAGCCAGCCTGGCCGGCCTACGCGTCGCCAAGCACTACATCACGAACGACTACTTCGAGCCCCCCGTGGTGGTCGATCCCATCAATCCCTTCATGTCGAGTCATGCCGTGGCGCACAAGGCGTCGCAGCAGCAGCGTGTCGCCCGGTCCATTTCTCGCAACTTCACCTACGCGATGTGCTGTCAGGAGCTGCCCGACGGGTCGCGCATTAGCTGGTTTCGCGGCGTGCTCGGGCACTGCGCCTCGGCCCGTTACATCGAGCTGGCATGCGCGGTCTGGGAGGTGTTTCGCATTCCGCTGGCGCGCGTGCGCGTCATCTCGTTGCCCGAGGGCGATGCCTGGCTCAGCGCGATCTACCCGCTCGCGTTTCCGGGGCTGCGCACCCGCGAGCGCGCCTTGATCGAAGGCGAGGTCCAGTGGCTGACATAGCGGTCTTCATCGAGCGGTACACGGTCGCGCGCTCGGAAGAGATGGGAGCGCTCATGCGGTTCGCGCAGGTCACGCAGCGGCTCGGCCACCGCGTGGATTGGCTGTTCCGTCCCGACATCTACAAGATACCGGAATACGATGCGCTCTTCATTCGCTCGCTCACCGATCCTCTGAATGCCTCGTACGTCGCGGCGCGCACGGCCGACCTGCACGGCCTGCGCGTCATCGATGACCCGGACTCGATCATCGCCTGTTGCGACAAGGTCAACATGTATCGGCGCCTCCTGTGCGCCGGCGTGCCGATCCCGGACACGGTATTCCTGGGACCCAGCGAGCTGACGGCGGATCGCGGCGCGGACCTGTTGCGCGAGCTGGGCAGCCCGCTGGTCCTCAAGGCGCCGAGCAGCAGCTTCTCGATGTATGTCGAGCGGGTGACCGAGCCCAGCGCGTTCGTGCGCGTGTCGAGACGGTTTCTGCGCCGCGCGGATCTGGTGGTGGCCCAGCGCTTCGTTCAGTCGGTGTTCGACTGGCGCGTGGGGGTCCTCGGCGGCGACCCGTTGTTCGTGTGCCGGTACGTGATCCCCAAGAGACGCTGGAAGGTCCTCAGCTACACGGAAAGCGGCCGCATGATCTACGGCGCCGTACAGTCTGTCCCGCTGAGCCTCGCGGCGCCACGGCTGCTGGACGTAGCCGTGCAGGCGGCGGCGACCGTCGGCCGTGGGCTCTATGGCGTGGATCTCAAGCAGATCGGCGATGATTACGTCGTCCTTGAAGTGAACGACAATCCGACGATCGCGGCCAACGAGGAAGACGTGAACGCGCCCCAGGTGTACGAACGCGTGATCCGCTATCTCGTCGGGGAATGGGGCTAGGAGCCTGGCCGAGCCAGGGAACGGACCCCTGACACTGTGGCGAAGACGCGCGCACGAGGGCGGATCCGCAAAGCATCAGCGCGGGACGAGGAGGCGATGGTCAGGCTGGAACACCAGGGCTTTCACAGCGACCGCTTCGAGCGGCGGCAGATCCGGCACTTACTGACGCGCGCGAACGCGACGTGCTGGATCGTCGCAGGCAAGGGTGAGGCGCTCGGCGCGGCGATCATGCTGTGGCGTGAAGGGAGTACCGTCGGGCACCTCTACTCGATCGTCGTGCAACCGAAGTTCCGGGGTCGGGGGCTGGGAAACCGCCTGCTGCGCGTCTGTGAGCGGGCGGCGCGCCGGCGAGGCTGCGAGCGCATGTCGCTCGAGGTCCGCGCGGACAACCGGCGGGCGCGGCAGCTCTACGAGAGCCTGGGCTACCGCCTCACCGCGTATCTACGAGACTACTATCAGGGCGGCAGCGATGGCCTGCGCCTCGTGAAGATTCTGAAGACGAACGGCAGGCGCTCCCGGCGCCCGGCCTGATGACAAGGCGCACGGCGCGCGCCGCCTGCGCCGTCGGCGGCCCCGCGGGAGAGATCTCGTGGGACGACTCATCACTCTCATGGCTGGGGCGTTCCGCGCCGATACGGAGAGCTGGCGACTGGCCAGCTCGCGGGCCACGGCGCAGCCGATCACACCGGCGCCGATGACGACTACGTCGGGACGAGTCATGGAGTAGACGAGAGGCTGAACCTCTGATCCTCTGACCGGCTTATTCCTAGCTCCGATACGTCAGCAGCTGCGGATCGTACATGTCGGCTACCCACTCGCCGTAGCCGTTGAACAAGAGCGTAGGCCGGCGCTCGCCGGTGCCGATCAGCTCCTCCGTCGCTTGCGACCAACGGGGATGCGGGACATTGGGGTTCACGTTGGAATAGAAGCCGTACTCGTCGGGTGCCACGTCGTTCCACAGCGTCGGCGGCTGCTCCGCGATGAACTCCATTCTCAGGAACGATTTCGCGCTCTTGTAGCCATACTTCCACGGGGTCGCGATCCGCAGCGGCGCGCCGTGCTGCTTGGGCAAGGGGGCCCCGAAGACGCCAGTGACGACGAAGGTCAGCTCGTTCATCGCCTCGTCCATGCGCAGTCCTTCGTAATACGGCCAGGGATACCAGGGCTGCGTCTGCTGACCTATGGCCTGCTCGGGCGCATAGAAGCTCACGAAGCGAACGTAGCGGGCGGCCGAGAGCGGCTGCGCCTTCGCGATGAGCTTGCTCAAAGGGTACCCCGTCCACGGCACCGCCATGGCCCAGGCTTCGACGCAGCGATGCCGGTAGAGGCGCTCCTCCAGCCCGAACTCGCGCTCGAGGTCCGCGACGTCGTGGACTCCGGGGTTGTCCACGAGGCCCGCAATTTCCACGGTCCACGGGCGTGCCTGGAACGGTCCCGTGTGTCGCCACGCGTCTCCCTTGTCCGTCAGGAACTCGTAAAAGTTGTTATGGCTCGCCGCGACGACGCGATCCGTGATCGGCCGGTCGAGCGTGAATCTCGGGTCACGAGGCGCCGAGGGGTAGAGATCGGCCGTGGGCGTGGCGGGAATCGTGGCCAACGGGTCTGCCGGTGTTTGCGCTGCGCCCTGAGGAGCGCCACCGTCCGTGGAGCGGCCCAGCCCGGGCCCGCAGGCGCTGAGCCCACCCAGCCCGCCGAGCCCGAGCGCCGTCGCGCCGAACCCGGCGGCCCGTAGAAATGAGCGCCGGTTCCAGTATACGCTCTCGGGCGTCGCCTCCCGCTCCGGCAACCACCAGCCTGGACGAATCAGAATGTTAGCTCCCACACCACTCCCATCCGCTCCTCCACCCACCCTTCTCCCGGCCCCTTCGCTGACCTTCGCTTCGCTACGGTTGGCCATCTCGAGCCTCCTGTAAGGGTGTCGCACTCTCGCCACGCGCCCGTTCGCCCAAGCGAATCTACAAAAGTCCCCCCAGGTTCCGCCTACCGTCGAGGAGTCCTTGCGCGCGCGCGCGCGACATTATCCATCTGGTTGACCTCGCCTAACGAGCGATGTACATTTGGCGGTCCGAATCTTCCTAACGGCGGGCGAACCTTTGCCCGCGATTGGGTATTAGAGTATGTCGGTAACGCCCTGGCGACCGCTCGTCGGGGCGACAGTTCAGCCAGCCGGCGGAGAGGCGTACCATGGACGGAAGCAGATCAACAAGAACTCCTGTGCTCGCAGTGCTCGGCGCGTTAGCCCTCGCAGCGCTCCTGCCCGCTAGCGGCGTCGCGCAAGAGGCATCGTCGAGGTACCGGGTCCTTGTACCTAATCTGGAGCCACAGGGCGAACTGAGGAAGAACTTCGGCGAGGATGTGGCGGAACAGCTCCGCGAGTTCATCTCGCAGCTCGCCACACACACAGCCGTACCGCAGAGAGAGCTGCGCGAGGCCCTTCGCAAGTTTCGGCTCGACGAAGACAAGCTCACGTGCATCCCCGCCCGCCAGCTAGCGACGCAGATCAACGTGCAGCTGGTCATGTGCGGAAGCTACAAGGCGACTGCGACCGGTTTCGAAGTGGACGCCAAGTTCGTGGACCCCACTTCGGGCGAGGAGTTCCAGGTGCCCGCGTTCGCCGCGACGGAGCGCGAACCCACGCCGGCCGCGCAGCACATCGCCGCGGAGTTCGGCAAGTACGTCGAGACGGTCCGGTACGCCGTCTTCTGCGCGGACTACATTTCCAGTCAGCAATGGGAAAACGCTATCACGGCGTGCGACCGCGCCATCGACCTGAACCCCAGCTCCATCAATACGCGCTACAACCGCGCGGAGGCACTGTGGAAGCTCGAGCGCAATCAAGAGGCCCTCGATGAGATGAAAAGGGTCCTCGAGCTGAACCCGATCCACGAGAGCGCCCTCCAGACCGCTGGTTTCCTCTCCGCCCAGCTCGGTCAGGAGGAAGAGGCGCGCCGGTACTACTCCGAGTACCTCGAGCTTAATCCCGCCGACGCGAATGTGCGCATGAAGATCGCCTACGACCTCGCCGTGGCCGGCGACCCCGCGGGTGCCGCCCTACTCATCGAGGAAGGCGTAGCGCTCGATTCGACCAAGGTGGAGCTGCAAGAGCAGCTTGGTAATTTCGCGATGAGCGCCGCCGTGAAGATGAGCGCCTCGGCGAGCGGCAGCGGCTCGCAAACCACGATTTCCCTCGAGGCGGCCGAGCTCTTCCGCAAGGCGTTGGGCGCCTACGCGCACGTCTACGCGGCGAAGGGTGCCGAGACCGACATCGCACTGCTGCGCAACATGGTTGCCGCGAACATGTCGCTCGAGAACTACGACGAGGCGATCCGGCTCTCCGAACAGGTGCTCCGGACTCACGGCGACGAGGCGCTGCTCTGGTCCTTCTATGCGGACGCGCTCCAGAAGGTCGGTCGCATGGACGACGCCATCACCGCACTCGACAGCCTTGCCATCCGGGATGCGGCGTACGCGAATCTGGCCGTCCGCAAGGGCATGTGGCTCCTGGAGCGGGGGAGGGCCGAGGAGGCCGCCGCAGCGCTGCGCCTGGCTGCCGAGCGAGGTGAGCAGGCGTCCGATGCCGTCGCGATGCTCCTCATCGCTCACGGCCACACGAAGGGTGTGACCCCAAAGGAATTCGCCTATGCGCTCCGCGTCTTCGCGCTCGCAGAGCCATCCGTCGAGAAGCCGGAGACCCGCGAAATGCTCAACTTCTGGACCGGGTTCTCCATCTACCAGATCGCAGTGACCGACTCGGAGCCGCAGACCGTGGAGTCGGCTCGTAAGACGCTGCCCGCCTTCCAGCGCGCACAACAGTTGTTCCAGAGCTCCCAAAACTACGCGCGCAGCCAGAGGATCGATATGGCCACGTTCCTGGATGCGGTGAAGACGAACATCGAGATCCAGCAGCTGATTATCAGACGAGGCGGCTGAGCGCGGGTAGCCCCGGCTCGCATCGGGCGAGCGGCTAAGGCAGTTGCGGCGCCGTGAGGACGACTTCTCACGGCGCCGCTGCTTTTGCGGGTCCAGGAGTCCGCTCGCACCCCGCCCAGCCCCTCCGCCATGCCCTCGAATCGCCCCATCCTCCGTCGCAGCAAAACTCTTGACCCGTCACCACATCGCGCGTATCTTCCCCCTTGATTACCACTATTTGCCATTCTGTCCCACTCTAACCCACGAAACGTGCACAGTTTCTTAGGGCGGTACGAGTACCAGCTCGATCCCAAAGGACGGGTCAGTCTGCCGGCGGCGTTCAGGCGCGAGGCGGCGGAGGAGCGCTTCGTGTTGGCGCAGGTGCACGCGCCCGCGCTGACGCTCTACCCGCAGTCCACCTGGGAGGGTGTGGTGGAACGTCTTCTGGAGCTGAAGCGGCGTCAGCCGGAGGCGAGGGACTACGTGGTGTGGGTGGCGTCGAGCGCGGTGGAAGTCGTCCCGGACAAGCAAGGGCGGATCCTGATACCGGCGTGGATGCACGAGGCGGCCAAGCTGGATGGGCGGGTGCTGCTGGTCGGTGCGCTGGACCGCATCGAGTTGTGGACGCCGGCGCTGTTCGAGACATCGGTGCGGGAAGGTGCGCGGCGTTTCGAGCAGTTCACGGCGCAGATCTTCGCGTAGAGCGTGAGCGAGGTGGGCGATTGGGAGCAGTGCTAATGGGGCGTCGAGCCGAGCGGGGGTGGTCACAGCGGCCGAGCGGCGGCAACGCAGCGTTTCACACGCCTGTGATGGTGGCCGAGGTCATGGAGCTTCTGCGTCCGGAGCGGGGCGGCTTGTACGTGGACGGGACGGTGGGGGCCGGGGGTCACGCAGCGGCCTTGCTGGCGCGCTGCGAGATCGCGCGCGTGGCGGGCCTGGATCGAGATCCCGAGGCCTTGGAGGCGGCGCGCGTGCGGTTAGGTGGATTCGGAGGGCGCGTGCGGCTTCGTCAGGCGGACTATGCGAACGCCGTGGAAGCGCTGGGACTCGAGGCAGGGAGCGTAGCGGGCGTGCTACTGGATCTCGGGCTGAGCTCACGGCAGGTGGATGACGCGGCGCGAGGCTTCACGTTTCGGCGTGGCGCGCCGCTGGACATGCGGATGACCGGCAGCGGTGAAGGGAGCGCTGAGCGGACGGCGGCGGATCTGCTGAACGAGGCGTCGGCGGAGGAGCTGGCGCGCGTGTTTCGTGAGTACGGCGAGGAGCGGAGGTCGCGGGCGCTGGCCGCAGAGGTCGTGCGACGCCGGCGAACGGCGCGTTTCGCCACGAGCGACGATCTAGTGGCGGCGTTGAGCGCGACGTACGGGCGAGGTCCGACGGTTCGCGAGAAGGCGCGGATCTTTCAGGCGCTGCGGATCGCGGTAAATCGCGAGCTCGAGTCGTTGGCGGCAGCGCTTCCTCGGTTGCGGGACGTGCTCGAGCCCGGGGGAGTGATGGTCGTGATCGCGTATCACTCGCTCGAGGATCGCATGGTGAAGGAGGCGTTCCGGGAGTGGAGCAAGGCGTGCGTGTGTCCTCCGGAGTTCCCCGTCTGCCGCTGTCGGGGCCGGCCTCTGGGCGAGCTGTTGACGCGTGGCGCTCTGCGCCCTGCGGCCACCGAGCTGGCGTCGAATCCGCGCAGCCGGAGTGCGCGCCTCAGGGCGTGGCGGAGGGCCGCGTGAGGTCATTTCTGGCCTCGCTGGCTACGGTGCTGGCCGCGTGCGCGCTGCTGGCGGCGCTGGCTCTGGTGGCGTGGCGGCAGGCCCGCACGCGCGAGCTGCTGGCGGAGCTGGCGCAGGTCCGCACGGACCGCGCGCTCACGGAAGCGGCGCTGACGGAGCAGATCAAGCGGGGGCAATACCTGGAAAGTCGGGCACGTGTGGTGCCGGAGGCACGCAGGCGGTTGCGGATGCGTGTCCCGACGTCGGCGGAGATCCTGATCTTTTCGTACGCGGAGCCATGACAAGAGAGAAAGCTCGGTCGCGCGCACGCGGCGCACGCACGCGCAGTCCCACCAGGCGGCGGGTCATCCTTTACGGATGGACCGTGGTCTCGCTGGGGCTGCTGGCAAGGGGATTCCAGCTGCAGGTGATCGAGGGAGAGCATTGGCGTGGCCGCGCGGAGCAGCAGCAGCAGAAGACGGAAAACGTGCCGGCGCCTCGGGGCGTCGTGCTGGACCGCGATGGCGTGCCCCTTGCCATCAGCCAGGAGGTCTACCGCGTGGCGGTCGCGCCCAAGGAGCTGGCGGATCCCGCCGGCGTGACTCGCCTGCTGGCGGAGGTGCTCGGGATTCCGCGCGCGCAGGCCCAGCGGGCCGTTCGCTCCGACCGCTCCTGGGTGCGACTGCCGGGGATTCACTCACCGGCCGCTCGTAACGCGCTGTCCGGCGTGACCGGGATCCACTTCGAGCGCGAGTTGCGGCGGTTCTATCCGCACGGCGATCTGGCGCAGGGTTTGCTC
>JACQVC010000300.1 GCA_016209995.1 Gemmatimonadota bacterium | reverse complement strand
GCTCTGGCACGGCGCGGACGCGCTGTGCGAGGTCATCCACGCGGTGGGCCGGAAACCCGAATCGCGTGCGCCTTGATCCGCCGTTGCCGGAACCATCCGCCCCCGGGCCCGCGCTCGTCCCGGTGGTGCTGGTCCCGGGTTGGCACGACCGAGCCTCGAAGCTGAAGCGCCTGCGCCGGCGGCTCATCGCGAGCGGGTGGCCGGAGCGACGCGTGGCGGCTGTGGACTTCGCGGATCCGTGCGGCAGCAACGTGGAGCACGCGGCGGAGCTGGCGCAGGTCGTGTCCGGCTTGATGCGGGCCGAGAGTGTTGTCCGCATCGACGTGGTGGCCCACTCGATGGGCGGTCTCGCCGCCCGGCACTATCTGGCGTTTCTCGATGGGGCCGAGCACGTCCGCCGAGTCGTTTTCCTGGCGACGCCGCATCGCGGGACGCGCGCGGCTTACGGTGCGTGGGGAAGAGGGGGCCGCGAGATGGAGCCGAACAGCGAGTTTCTCCGCAACCTGAACGCGCGAGCCGCGGTGCCGGCAGGCATCCGCGCAGTCACGATCCGCACCCGGCTCGAGCTCCGCGTATTCCCCAACCGCAGCGGTACGCTGCCCGGCGTCACAGATGTCCTGGTCTGCTGTCCAACGCACGACTGGATGGTGCGCAGCGGCCGAGTATTCCGGCACATCCTCGAGTCGCTGACTTCACCGTGAGTGCATCGCGCACACCGGGCTCGCGCTGGAGCGCGCTGCTCTTCGATCTCGACGGGACGCTCGCGGACACGATCGGGCTGATTCTGACGTGCTACCGGCACACCATGCGCGTGCACCTGGGCCGCGAGCTGCCGGACCGCGAGTGGCTCGACACCCTGGGGATGCCGCTGCGCGATCAGCTCCGTCGCTTCGCGCGGTCCGACCAGGAAGTCCAGGCGATGCTCGCCACGTACTCGGCCTACCAGCGTCAGATCCACGACGGCATGGTGGCAGCCTACCCCGGCGTTCGGGAGGTGCTCGAGCACTTCGCCTCGGCCGGCACGCCCATGGGCGTCGTGACCAGCAAGCGCCGCGAGATGTCGGAGCGCACGCTCCGGTGCTGCGGATTGGATGAGTTCTTCGCGGTGCTGGTGACCGCGGACGACGTGGCCAGCGGCAAGCCGGACCCGGAGCCCGTAGCGTTCGCGCTGCGCGCGCTCGGGTCGCTGGCCGCGGAAACCGTGCTGTTCGTCGGGGATTCGCCGTTCGACGTGACCGCCGGCCGGCTCGCAGGCGTTCGCACGGCCGCGGCCCTCTGGGGCGCATTTCCGCGCGAGGTGCTCGAGGCCGCGGGGCCGGACTACTTCGTGGCCGGGATTGCCGAGATGCTTTCGCTCGGCGGTGCGGACAGCCGCCGCGCGGGGGGTTGAATCACCTACTCCGCGCGGGTATCTTACTCACCTCGCGGCCGCGCGGGCGCTGGTGCCCTTCGCGGCCGTTCTGGCCCCCATCGTCTAGTGGCCTAGGATATCTGGTTCTCAGCCAGAAGACCGGGGTTCGATTCCCCGTGGGGGTATGCTCACCTGAGTCAGTCGGCCGCTTAGCTCAGTTGGCAGAGCGCTACGCTCACATCGTAGAGGTCGCTGGTTCGAGTCCAGCAGCGGCCATTCCCATCCGCTTGGTTGGTAGTAAACTGAGGGATCTCAGGCGGGCGGATCGTCAAGGCATCCTGCTAGTGCGGGACCCTGCAAGGCCGCTGCTCCAACGGCCCCCCGTACCTTCTCGCCCAACCACGCCTCGATCACCCTCACGGCCTCCTGCGTGAACGAGTGCCTGGTCCGATCCGGTAAGAGGCACAGCGCGTCGCATCCTGGGATTGCGACCTCGCTAGCCCCCGCCGAACCGCCGCCATATAGGCGTCCAGTGGCGTATCGGGATCGTCCATGCCGATCAGCACGAGTACCGGCGCGTGCAGGCGCGCGAGTAGCTGCTCCGGATCGAAGGCAAGACGGTCGTGCCACAGCGGGCTCGAGAAGAAGTGGATCTGCCCCTCGTCGTCGGGGAAGGCGGCGTTGTACGGGAGCCGGACGTCGGACGCGGCCATGAGCGCCCCCAGCCGGTAGGATCGGAGGTACGCAGATGACTCGCTCAACACGATGCTGCTGATCTGATCCACCAAGCGGTCGAGCGCGTCCAGGGCTTGCGGGCGGTCCCCACGCCGCTGAGCCAGTCCATGCTGCTCGAGGCGGAAGACCTCCCTCCCTGGGAAGCCCGGGGGCGCCACTAGAATCAGGGGGATCGAGTCCAGCGAAGCGACCGAGGCCAGCATCGCCGCCGGCGCGTCGTCCGCCTGACCGATGAGGCTCAGTGCGCGGGCATCGACCTCGGGCCGGGAGCGGAGATAGTCCAGGCCCGCCAGCGCGTCCTGGGCCAGGTCGTAGTACGTGGCCTGGAGGAGCGGCTCGACGGCGACGAAGCCGCGACGCTCGGGACGGAGCACCATGTAGCCAAGGCCCACGAGGCGATCGATCAACGGGTCCGCGCCGGCGATCGAAAGCAGGACCACACCAGGGTGGGGCCCTCGGCCCCGAGGCAGCGTGAGCACGGCCGGCAGGTACGTCGAATCCTGCGCGTTGCGGTAGCTCACTTGCTCGGTGCGGTAGGGCGCGCCCGAGGCCTGTGCGGAGACGGGCCCCGGGAACCAGGCCCGGGCCAGGGCGCACACGAAGAGCAAAGCCTGGCTTCTGCGCCTGGCTGCCGCCGTGAACGGAGCAATCCGTGGCATGACCGTCTCTGAAGTTCCAGGAGTATGGACGTCGTCGCGCTTAGCGTGGGGATACTGCTGCGGTTGCGCAAGCAACCGCTGACACATCAGGCGGCGGCGAGAAAATGAGGGACGCGTCTGCCTACGCCGCCCCTCACCTCACGCCACTATGCGCAGGTGCCGCGCACGCTCGTCCGCTTCGCGTAGCTCTGCGGCCACGCGCTCCTGGAACACCGGGAACAGCGCCGGATCGAACGTGTGGCCCGACTCGGCCTCCATGATCTCGAGGGCGACGCTGGGCGAGTACGCCGCGCGGTAGCTGCGCGTGGTGGTGAGCGCATCGTAGACGTCCGCAATGCAGAGGATGCGGGCCGCCAGCGGAATCGCCTCGCCGGCGAGGCCCTCGGGGTAGCCGCTGCCGTCCCAGCGTTCGTGGTGGTGCCGAACCATCGGGCGGATGTCCCACGGGAACTCGATGTCGGCCAGCAGCTCCTCGCCGGCGACCGGGTGCCGCGCCATCACTTCGCGCTCCGCAGGCGTGAGGGCGCCGGGCTTGTTCAGGATCTCCAGCGGGACGACCACCTTTCCCACGTCGTGCAGCAGCGCGCCCATGCGGAACCAGATGATCGTACGCTCATCCAGGAACCTGACCTCGCGCGCGAGCCTGCACGCCAGCTCGGTCACGCGCTCGCAGTGGCCCTGGGTGTAGCGGTCTTTTTCCTCGATGGACTTGCCCCATTGCCGCACGATGTCGAGGAAGCTCGCCTCCAGCTCCGCGACGCGGCGATCCACGTCGGCGACGTCTCGCCGGGCGCGTAGCTCCGAGAACAACTGGTGCGCACGATTCAGCGCGCGGAGCGTGTCCCGATGCCGACCCTGCCGCCGGAACAGCTCGCCCTGCTCGCGCGCGATCTCGGCGGTCAGGAGCACGTCGCTGTTCTGGCGCGCGATGTCGGCCGCGCGGGCGAGGTGGTCTTCGGCCAGAGTGTGTTTGCCCGTCTCGCGGAAGATGACCCCGTAGTGCTTGTGGATCTCGCCAGGTGCGCGGCGGTCGCCCACCTGTCCCGCGAGCTCGAAGGCGCTGTCGCACGCTTCGCGTGCCAAATGGTAGTCGCCCTGGGCGGTGCGCAGCTCGGCCAGGTTCACGTTCACCATGATCTGATTGCGGACGTCGCCGAGCGCGCGCATCAGCTCGAGCGCCTCGGCGAACGTCCTCTCCGCCTTGCGCCAGCGGCGCAGATCGGTGTACAGCATCCCGATGTTGTTGAGGACGGGTCCCACACTCTCGCGGATGCCGAGCGCTCGGTAGCCGGCGAGAGCCCGCCGGTAGTGGATGAGCGCCTGGCGCAGGTCGCCCTGGATGTTGGCGATCGTACCCAGGTTCTGCTCGATCATGGCGCTGAGCGCACGGTCCGTATCGCGAGCGCCTGCCAGGGCGTCCCGGTACAACTCCTTGGCCTCCTCCAGCCGGCCGCGCTTTACCGCCACGACGGCCATGCAGTTCAGAGCGTTGGCCACGCCGAGGGCGTCCTCGTTGGCATAGGCGATGAGCCGTGCCGTCTCGAAGCAGTTTGACGCGGCGTCCAGGTCGGAGTCGTCCACGTAGGTTCGGCCGATCCAGCGGAACAGGGCGGCGGCCAGCGGCGAGTGTGTCTGCTGGCGCAGCTCGCACAGCGCGGCCTCGTAGTGGCGCCTGGCCAGCGGGCGGTTGGCCTCGCGCTCGGCCGTGCGCGCCTGGTCGATGATCGCCCGCAGCGCTGGGTTGGCGCCGAAGTACTCGGGTACGCGGGCGCTCATGGAGCCTTGTCCTCGCCGCGAGGCTTGCGGCCGTCCGGTGCGGAGAGGCCGTACTGGCGGATCTTGCGAGCCAGCGTCGGCCGCGAAATGCGCAGGATGCGCGCCGCCGCGCTGCGGTTCCCGCGCGTCAGTGCGAGCGTGATGTCGATGGCCTCGCGCTCGATCTCTGACAGCGACTTGCCG
>JACQVC010000299.1 GCA_016209995.1 Gemmatimonadota bacterium | reverse complement strand
TTGCGCGCCGCCGCCATCGCGAACGCGCGGTCGAACGCCTGCTGCGCGCGACTGTACTGTCCCAGATCCGTGTGCAGCATCCCGAGGTTGTTGAGCACCCAGGACGCGGCCTGCTCATCGCCGACGGCTTCGAACTCACGCAGGGCGGCCCGGTACCGCACCAGAGCCACATCGAGTTGGCCGCGAATGTTGGCCAGTACGCCGAGATTCTGCTCGACCATGCCAGCCAGGCGATGGTCGCCGCCGGAGACGGCCAGGCGCGCGGCTCGAACGTAGAGCCGCTGCGCTTGCTCCATGTCACCTCGCTGCTGCGCTACGATCGCCAGACAGTTCACGGAATGGGCCAGCCCGCCTCGGTACTTCGCCTCTTCCGCCACGTCGAGACTCCGGCGGAACATCGACTCCGCACGATCTGCGTTACCCATTCGCCAGTAGACTCTCCCCATCCAGCGCAGCACGTCCGCCACGAGCACGCTGGGACCGGAGTCCTGGAGCAGACCCACGGCGCGCTCGTAGCATCCGAGCGCCGCTTCGGCTTCTCCACGTTGCTCCTCCTGCCGACCGCGGTCCGCCAGGTCCTGGGCCGCCCGCAACTGCCAGAGTGGACTTTGATCGTTCATGAGCCCTCAGACGGGGTGATGGCTCACTCCGAAGGATCCAAAAATCGCCCAGAGATGCTCCGTTTCGAGACACCTCACCGGGCAAGATCGCCAGGTCAATCCATCGCCATGCAGTAACCCGAGAAGTGACTCGTCTTGAAGACCGCCCGGAGGTCGAGCGAGATGCTGACGGGGAAGAGTTCGGACGCCGAGACTTCGTGGGTCCCGTGGTGGTCATCATCCACGAAATAGACCGCCACCAGGCTGTTGAGGATCGTCGCGCTGCTCGCCGCCGGGGTGTTCAGCAGGTTGATCTTCACCGTCACGGGTTGAGCGAACTGTAGCCCGTGCGGACTGAAGCGATACTCCACGTCGTTACCCGCGGGTCTCGTGAGCGTGATCCAGGTCGGCTCCGCCAGCGCGCCGGCCGGGATGCTCACCTCCAGCTCACCACCGCCGAGCTGAATCGTGCCACCCAACGGACCGACCTCCTGTGTCACCGACAACTCCGACACCGGGCCCGTCCGCTGCAACATCGGGAGAACCGGCGCAGCATCTCCCAGCAGGTCCGCCGATGGTGCTAGCGGCCCGCGTGCGTCCACCGAACACGCGCTGGCGAACATCACCAGCGCCACGGTCAACGCGTTCGCCCTCAGAAGTCCCGTACGCTTCATGGCTCGCTCCTCCACGCTAGTGGATGGCTGGCATTGGTTCCAGAACTTTGGCAAGCGACGTGCCAGCCACGTGGCGATGAGTGAACCGATTGTAGGACAAACCCTTAGCATCGTCCGGGCGCCATGCCCGGACGGTTAAGATGGAAAATCTTGTTCCAGTTAGCGCGCAGATATGTATCGAAAGATTGCGGGCCTTGTACGAAACATTACACGTTGGGGCGGTCCGTCACCGGATACGGCCAGAGATGGGCCGCAAAAGCTCGAAGCCGGTTCCCCCGCGCCTCGGTGGGCACGGACCACCGCTACGGATGGCCAGCTCAATCCATGGCCAGGCAGTAGCCCGAGAAATGAGTCGTGTTGAAGACCGCGCGGCCATCCAGCGTGACCGTCACATCGAAGAGCTCGGAAGCTACGACGGTGTGTGGCTCAGAGGAGTCGCCATTGTCAAAATAGACCGCGACCAGACCCAGGGTCGTGCCTAGAAGCTCCTCGACCACGGTACCGTGGAGATCGATCTCCACCTTTACAGGCTTGGAGAACTGGAGGCCGTGGGGCGAGAAATGGTATTTCACGTCGGTGCCCGCCGCTCTCACGAGCGTGATTTCCGTCGCTGAGGGCAGCGCCCCGGACGGAATCCGCACCACCAGCTCATCCCCGCCGAGCGCGATCGTTCCACCCTCCGGACCCACGATCTGCGTCACCAATGCCTCTTCGACCGGCCCCTGCCTCTGCAGGATCCGGAGCAAGTCCGTGGCATCGCCAAGCAGGTCGGCAGATGGTGCAAGCGGACCCAGCGCGTCGGTCGTACACGCGCTGGCAAGGACCACCAGCGCCACAGTGAGCGCGCTCGCTGTCAGAAGTCGCCTACGCGTCATCGCTCGCTCCTCCCGGCAAAGTAGATGGCTGGCAGTGGCTCCCGAACGTGTGGCAAGCGACGTGCCACCCTCCCGCGAGTCTGAACAACTCATTTTGGGAAGCAACGTTAGATCTTTCGAGCCGACTGCCCACCCGGCTGGACTGAAAAACGTTGTTGCAATGATCACGCGCGGGATGTATCGGGAGCGTGCAAACGTGGTTCGGAACGGTACACGCTCGCAGCGGCGGCACACGGGTCATGCCACAGACGCGCAGTGTGAGTCGTGGATCTTGGGCTGAGGTCGGGATCCGACTATGCTTACCGCGGCGGTCGGGCCTTTGTCGCTGCGGCAACACAAGCAGGCGCCTGCAACGCCTGGAGGGGTCAATGAACAAGGTGAAATCGGCAGTCCGGAGCGTGTCGCTATGGCTGGTCTTGCCCATTATGGCGTGCTCACCGGATGCACAGCCGGAGGTGTCGGCGGGCGGCTCGGCTGGTAGTGCGCGAGGACTGCTCGCCGGTGGTCGCCTCGTGGACCTGACGCATTCGTTCGACGAGACGACGCCCTTCTGGCCTACCGCGGAGCCGTTCCGCCTCGAGGTCGTGACTGCGGGCATGACGGACCAGGGTTACTACTACGCCGCGAACAACCTCTCGCTGTCCGAGCACGGAGGCACTCACCTCGACGCGCCCGTGCACTTCGCGGAAGGGCGCCGCACCACGGATCAGATCCCGCTCGAGCAGCTCGTGGGTCCGGGTGCGGTTGTGGACGTGTCAGTGGCGGCGGCAGCCGATCCGGACTATCAGGTGACGACCGCAGATCTGCAGGCGTGGGAGGCCGTGAACGGGCGACTGCCGGACGGCGCCATCGTCCTCCTGAATACGGATCGCGCGCGCTTTTGGCCCGACGCAGAGCAATACATGGGCACGGCGCAGCGCGGTGAGGCTGCGGTGGCGCAGCTGCATTTTCCCGGCCTGCACCCGGATGCTGCGAGATGGTTGGTCGAGAACCGATCCATCGCGGCGGTCGGCCTCGACACGCCGAGCATCGATTACGGCCAGTCGACGGCGTTCGAGTCGCACAGGATCCTGTTCGCCGCGAACATTCCGGCCTTCGAGAACGTGGCGAGCCTGGTGGCGCTGCCGGCCACGGGGAGCACGATCATCGCGCTGCCGATGAAGATCGCGGGCGGGACCGGTGGTCCGCTGCGGATCATCGCGGTGGTGCCGGAGTAACGGTTCCGAGTCCCCCAACTCCACCCACCCTTTTCGCTCCGCGGACGTGTTCTTAGGTTCGAGTCGGCGGCCAGGGGAGCTGGTGCGCGCAGCAGTCCACGCACGCGGGTCCACGGGGAGCGGAGCGGTGCGAAAGAGAGCTAGCCACAAGGTCTGGACCGCAGCGGTCTGCGTGCTGCTGGCCCTTGGTCATGCCCGGCTTGGCGCGGCCCAGGAAGCGTGGCTCGAGCAGGGAGTGGTCGGGCTCGGCCTGACGCTCCGTCAGCTCGATGGCGAGAAACGCGTCCTGCTGATCGGCGCGCACCCCGATGACGAGGACAATGGGTTACTCGCGACGTTGGAGCGGGCCCACGGCGTGCGGGCGGCCTACCTCTCCCTCTCGCGAGGCGAGGGCGGCCAGAACGTAATCGGTCTCGAGCTGAGCGCGGGGCTGGGCGTTCTGCGCAGCGGCGAGCTGCTGTCCGCTCGGCGCGTGGACGGCGCGGAGCAGTTCTTCAGCCGGGCGTATGACTTTGGCTTCTCGAAGAGCGCGGAGGAGGCGCTGCGGTTGTGGCCGCGCGACTCGATTCTGAGCGATGTGGTCTGGGTGGTCCGCACGTTTCGACCGCACGTGATCGTCTCGATGTTCGGCGGCACGCCCCGCGACGGCCACGGTCAACACCAGATGGCCGGTATCATGGCCCGGGAGGCGTTCGAGGCCGCCGGCGACCGCACCCGTTTTCCCGAGCATCTTCAGTGGGGCGCCCGCCCTTGGCGTCCGCTGAAGTTGTACCGGCGGTCCGGTGGATTCGGCTTCGGGTTCGGCGATCCCGGTGCGGACGGGATCACGGTCGAGAGCGGTCACTTCGATCCGCTGCTCGGCCAGTCCTACTTCCAGCTCGCCATGGCGAGCCGCAGCCGCCACCGCTCGCAGGACATAGGCAGCATCCAGCCCGCCGGGCCTCGCCAGTCGCGCATGACCCTATGGAGCAGCCAGGTCACCACCGAAGCCACGGACACCTCGCTGTTCGCGGGCGTGGACACCACGCTCGTGGGGTTGACCAGCGACCTTCCGGCAGCGACGCGGCGGTCGGCTCTCGATCACGTCGAGCGTTATCGCGCAGCGATACGCAGTGCGTCCGCAGATCTGGGCGCATTCCGTCCCGCAGACGTGGCGCCCCGACTTGCCGAGGCGCTCGCGGAGGCGAGGGCTCTGCTGGAGCTGGCTTCAGCCGCGGGTGAAGCGGGCGCAGAGCTGGCGCACGT
>JACQVC010000294.1 GCA_016209995.1 Gemmatimonadota bacterium | reverse complement strand
CGGCCGACGAGCGGTTCGAGCGTCGGCGTACGGCTCATGATCCCAGCGTTCGCATCACGTTCATGGCGCGGTGCAACGCGCGCGCGTGCTGCATCGCCACCAGCGTGTCGCCTTCCAGCACGAACCCCGGGACGCGCATCAGCATCGCGAAGAAGTCGTGGTAGAGGGGCTCGGGGTGCTCGGCGAAGAACCGACCCCAGATTTCCGGACTCGCCCGGAAGCCGAAGGCGCAGCGGACATCGATGCGCGGCGACGACTGGACCTCCACGAGGCGGCCGCGCTCGAAGCGGAGGACGCACCGGACGTCGCCGCTTGCCAGCGAGAAGGCCGTCGTGAACCAGTCGCCGATGACGCGCATCTCGGGATCGGCGTTGAGGCGTTCCTGGAAACGCTTGAGCCACGCCTCCGAGAACGCAGTCCCGGGCGGAATCTCGGGGGATTCAGGACTCAGGGGGCGGGAGTCGGGACTAGGCATTGACGTCCACGACGACCCGCCCGCGAATCTGTCCGGCCAGAATGCGGTCCGACAGCTCCTTGATCTTCGAGAGCGGCTCGACCGACGTCATGCGTTCGAGCTTGTCGCGCGGCAACTCGCGGGCCAGCCGGCTCCAGGCCTCGAGGCGCAGCGGTTTGGGGGCCTGCACCGAATTGACGCCAAGCAGCGCCACGTTGCGCAGGATGAATGGCATGACTGTCGTCGGGACCTCGACGCCGCCCGCCAGCCCACAGGCGGCGACGGCGCCGTGGGCGGCGGTGGCCGCCAGCACCGAGGCGAGCGTCGGTCCGCCGACCGAGTCCACGCCGCCGGCCCATCGTTCCGAGGCGAGCGGCGGGGGCTTCTGCGCCAGCGTCGCGCGGTCCACGATCGTCACCGCGCCGAGGCCGCGCAGGTAGTCGTGCAGCTCGGGCCGGCCCGTCGAGGCGGCGACTGTGTAGCCGCGCGCAGCCAGCAGGGCCACGGCGACCGAGCCCACGCCGCCGCCGGCCCCTGTCACCAGCATTTCGCGCTCGCCGGGCCTGATGCCGTGGTGTTCGAGCGCCATCAGGCTGAGCATCGCCGTGAAACCGGCCGTGCCGATGGCCATCGCCTGCTGCAGGCTCAAGCCTGGCGGCACCGGCACGAGCGCGGACGCGGCCACGCGCGCGCGCTGGCTGTAGCCGCCCCATTCGGTCTCGCCGAGACCCTGGCCGACGGCCAGCACCCCGTCGCCGGGCTTGAAGTCGGGGACGCGGGAGTCGATGACGGTGCCCGCGAGATCGATCCCGCAGACCATCGGAAACCTGCGGATGATGTCGCCGCGCCCGGTGACGGCCAGGCCGTCCTTGTAATTGAGCGACGAGCAGGCCACCTCCACGAGCACGTCCCCGCCTGGCAGCGCATCTTCGGGAAGATCTTTGAGCGCGGTGTTGTAGGCGCGGCGGGCGCCCTCGGCGAGGAGGGCGCGGAAGGTCGAAGGCATCGGGGGATTCTACTCTACGGTGTCGGGGTTGGGGATAGCCGATTCGCGCCTGGTCACGGCTCCTCTGCCTTGCCGAGTTCGCCATTTGCGGGGCGGCACATGAAGACGTCCTCAGCGATTTCCTCGGCGTTCGGTCCACACGGCGTCCCGCTGATGGTCACCGCCTCGGGGTGCGCGTCCACGATCGCGTTGTACAACGTGATGCGCGGCACGTCCTCGCTCGACAGAATCACCCGCTCGCGTGTGATGAAAGTCACATGGTACGCGACCCAGTAGCCGGCGCGCCCGTAATGGATGTTTCGCGCCAGCAGCGCGTTCGCGACTTGCTGAAACGGCCCGCGAGGCGGTCGGTGCGCATACTCTGCTGCCAGCCGCGCGTGGCCGATTGCGCCCACGCCGGCCCAGAGCGCGACCAGGACGATGGCAGCCGCGCGCCAGCGCCGGCGCGGTTCGACCGAGAGGTGCCACGCGACGAGGCCGACCGGGGCCAGGAGCGACAGCAGGTCGTACCGGATGGTGAACAGGGAGACGTCCCCGCAGCGCGCGAAGGCGTACGCGAGCGCCGACTGCAGACCGACCAGCATGAGATAGATGGGAAACCGCGGATTCACCGGCTGCCGCCCCTCCTCGCGGCGGATGCTTCGGACGATGCCGACGCCCGTCACTCCCATGAGAGCGACGAGCAGCAGCCCGACCGCCGGCACGCCCTGGCTGGACAGGCTGACAATCCCGAGATCCCTGAGCGGCGTGCGCGCCCACCCGAAGATCAGCGGCCAGTGCACCGTGACGAGCCTGGCGAGACCGATCGGGACGTCGGCCAGCGAGACGCACGCCCGGTTTCCGATTTCAACCAGGCTGCCGTTGATCTCGGGAAGATCGTCGAGCGAGGTCCCGGGACCGAGCGCGCTCGACATCCGGTTGACGGCGCCGACCGCCAGCGAGACCAGCACGAACGTCCCGGCCGCCACCAGGATGTCGCGGTACCGTCTCCAGGAGAACAGCGATCGATCGGCGGCCTCGACGAGCAGCAGCGCGCCAACCCCGTAGATCGTGAACGGACGGTGGAGGAAGCCAATGGCCAGGATGGCCCCGAACGTGGCCGGCCTGTCGCGCGAGAGCCAGAGGAGCAGCACGTAGAGAAACGGCTCCACGTTGCCGCCGCCCGCTTCGAGCAGCGCGGCCGCCGTTCCCGGGGGCGGCAGGATGAAGAACAGCGCGGGCGTGAACGCCAGCCACGGACGGATCTGCAGATGGCGGTGCAGGAGCAGGACGAGCAGCGCCGCGATTCCGGCATTGATGGCCAGCAGCGGAAGCTTGAGCGCCGCCACCGACGGACCCGCCACGAAGAACAGCGGGGCCGCCAGCCACGCTTCCACGCCCAGGATGTACTGTTGGCCGTAGGTGAAGACCGGGAACGCGCGCCCTTCGACGATGTGCTTGGCCATGAGTCCCATGACGGCCTGATCGGCGTCAAAGGCGGCCTGCTCCCAGAAGACGAAGACGGCCGATCGCGCCACGACCAGAAGCATGGCGAGACCGATGGCGGCCGTGCGCTCGTGTCGGACCAGCAGTCCCTTGGCCCAGTCCACCTTCAGCTCCGCACCGTGCCGGCCCGCGTCGGCCCGCGACGATGAGCGAGGCGGCGGCCGTCGACTGACTCCGGCGGTCGAAACCGTGTCATAGCGGGACGCAGTCTGGCGACGCGTGTCCCGGTATCATACGCGACAGGCGGCTCGATCCGGCCAGTCCGGCGCGACCTCGTCGCCACGGCCTGCTGGCCGTTCTGGGCCTGGGGTTCGGTCCGGCCGGCGCCATCGGCGGCACGAGCCTGCCGGCGGCAGATGCGGTGCAGTCGCTCTTCGGCGCGTCGAGCGGCCAGTGGGTGACGGGGCTCGCCTGAGGGGAGCTATCGCAGAATGAGGCTGCAGCAGGTCGCGGCGCCTTCGGCCTTCGCCAGCTCATCCATCTCGACAGGCCGTACCTGAAGGCCGTCCGCTTCCAGACGCGCGCGTGTGTGCGGAAAGGCCGCTGGATAGATCACCGTGCCGTCGACGAGCACCGCGTTGGCGCCGTACGGTTCGGTGGGATCCACGTCGAGGAGTCTGAAGTCGGCGAACGGATCGGCTGGGACCCAGGCGCGGTTGATGAGCAGTGTGTCCGCCGATACCGCCGTGACAGCCGACTTCAAATGGAGGCACCCGCGGACCGGCACGGCTCGCACGTCGTACCCCGCGGGTCCCAGCGCTGCCCGCAACTGCTCGGCCCCCTCTTCACTGGTCCGCGCCGATCGCCCGACGAACACGCGGCGTCCGACGACGAGCACGTCGCCGCCATCGATTGTGGCCGGCGGCAGGATGAAGACCAGGCGCCGGTGCCGACCGAGCGCTTCGGCGACGAGGGGCGCTTCCCTGCGGCGCGACGCGGCGCCTGGCCGCATGATCACGGCGCATTCATCCACCACCACCGCGATGTCCTCCACGAACACCGAGTCGGGCAGATCAGAGGCCGTGCCCAGCCGTTCGACGGCACATCCCGCGCCGGCCAGGGCCTGCTCGTAGCCGAGATGCTGGGCGCGAGCCCGCGCGAGATCGATCGGCACGCGCCGGAGGTGCGTCAGCTCGCACTGCGCGATGGCCGGACTGATCTCGCGCGTGATCGCCAGCAGAGGGCGTGGCACGGTCCGATGGTAGCGGCAGCCTCCACCGGGCCGCAAGCCCGCCCGCGTCCGTTCGTCGAGGGGTCCCTCAGCGCATGGTGTAGACGAGCTTCCGCCTGTTCGCGCCGAACGGTGTGTTGATCGTTCGTTCGATGGTCAGCGTGTTGCCATCCACGCTGTACACGTCCTTGCCCTCAATCGTGACCTCGCCGGCGGGGCCGTCGAAGCTCTGCGACGTGCTGATTGCGATCGTGCCAGCGTCCAGCATGGCCTTCGCCTTGATGTCACCGGCCTGGCCAGAAATGGTGGTCTCGCTGCCGTCGAGCCTGTAGACCGCGGTCTCCTTGTCCTGATCGGTTACGCTCACGATGCGCAGCTCACTCGCGGTCTGCGTGATGACGAGCTGGGTTGCCGGGGCGCCCAGACCGCG
>JACQVC010000310.1 GCA_016209995.1 Gemmatimonadota bacterium | reverse complement strand
GTCCTCTCTCACCCTTCTCCTCTCCCCTTCGCTGACCTTCGCTTCGCTACGGTTAGCTCCCACACCACCCCCGTCCTGTCCTCTCTCACCCTTCTCCTCTCCCCTTCGCTGACCTTTGCTTCGCTACGGTTGGGCGGCCGTACTCCTGAGCTCGACCACCAGTCGGACCGCTCGGAAGCGGCCGGCAAAAACGAAGCGGGCCCTCTGGAGGGAGGGCCCGCGCTCAGCTCTGGATTTCGTGTTTACTGCTCAGATCACTCCGACACACGAACGCGCAGCCCCCCGTCCGTCCCGACGCGTCGTCGGGATCGTCGTCTTAATCGTAATGCTCATCACGGTGATGGGCATAGCCATGGGGCGCACGTCGCTCGCGCGACAAGAGGATTCCGCATACATAGCGTGTGCACGCTACACCTTGCGCGGTCGGCTTGTCAAGGGGCGTAGGCGATAGGCAAGGCTGGCAGTTAGCGGCCGATCGCCAAGCTTGACTCCCCGCGTACTCGCCCGTAAAGTTTGGTTAGCCAGGAGTTTTTCGGGAACGATGGAGTCTAATCCGAATGCGCGCGATGATGCTCAGCGGACGCTTCTCCAACCCGGTGAAGCCGCCGAAGCCCGGCCACGGTCGGGAGCGGCGTGTACTGTGCTTCATGCCTTAGCGCAACGAAATCACAGATCAGATTCCTGAGCACGCAGCCTCTCGACCCCCGCGAGAGGCGTTTTTGTTTTCGTGCACCGGCGAGCCAGCCGCTGGTGCGAATCGAGGCGCCGTAAGGAGCGACGATTGCGGATCGCATTGATCGGCTTCGGGCGTATGGGGCGGGCCGTCGCAGAGGTGGCGCGTGCGCGCGGTCACGAGGTCGCTCTGCGCCTGCAGTCGAGCGACAATGTGCGAGGCAAGGGGATCACGGCCGCGGGCTTCCGCAACGTGGATGTGGCCGTGGACTTCTCGGTCCCGAGTGCCGTGGTCGCCAACGCATCTCGCCTGGCCGAGATCGGCGTGGACGCCGTCGTGGGCACGACCGGATGGTACGACCATGTCGTCGAGGTGCAGGAAAAGGTGACGCAGGCCGGCACGGGATTCATCCACGGGCCCAACTTCTCGCTGGGCGTACAGCTCCTCTTTCGCCTGGCCCGGACGGCAGGGCGGCTCATTCGGCAGCTCGAGGAGTATGATCCCTCGGTGCTGGAGATTCATCACCGGCACAAGCTGGACCACCCGAGCGGCACGGCGTTGAAGCTGGCCGGAATCTTGCTCGCGGAAGTACCGCGCAAGCAGCGGTGGGAGCAGGCCCCGGGCGGCTCGCCGCCCGATCCCGCGATCTTGCAGGTCGCGTCGCTCAGGGCCGGCGAGAATCCGGGTGTGCACGTGGTCGCGCTGGAGGGTCCCGACGACCGCCTCGAGCTGCGCCACGAGAGTCGGGGGCGAGGCGCATATGCGCGCGGCGCCGTCGCGGCGGCCGAGTGGATTCACGGCCGCAAGGGTTTCTATACCATCGACGACATGTTGTCCGACACCCTGGGGACGGAGGTGTAGTCATGGACGTCAGTCGATTCAGAGGTCTCGCCGTGGCCCTGATCACGCCCTTCCGTGAAGACGGTCGGGTGGACCAAGCGGCCTTCGAGGAGCACGTCGGATTCATGCTCGAAGGTGGTGTGGATGTGCTGGTACCGGCGGGCACGACCGGTGAGAGCGCGACACTCGACGCCGCGGAGCAGAGGGCGTTGATCCGCACCACGGTGCGCATCGCCGCTGGCCGCGTGCCGGTCATGGCCGGCGCCGGATCGAACGATACGCGCAAGGCCGTCGAGCTGGCGCGGGCCGCCGAGGAGGAGGGAGCGGACGCCGTCCTGGCGGTCAGCCCGTACTACAACAAGCCGACGCCGGAGGGGCTCCACCGCCATTTCGAGGCGATCGCACGCGCGATCGATATCCCCCTGTTCCCGTACAACGTGCCCGGGCGCACTTCCTCGAACATGAAGCCGGAGACGGTGCTGCGACTCGCTGAGATACCGAACATCCGCGGGATCAAGGAAGCGTCCAGCGATATGAGCCAGGTGATGACCCTGCTGCGCGACCGGCCCGAGGGCTTCCTGATACTCTCCGGTGACGATGAGTTGACGCTACCCATCCTGGCGTTGGGCGGCGATGGCGTAATCTCCGTGGTCGGCAACGAGGCGCCGGATCAGATGGCCAAGCTGGTGCACGCGGCGCTGGATGGCGACCTCGAGACGGCGAAGGTGATCCACTACCGCCTGCTTGCCCTGATGCGCGCGAACTTCGTCGAGTCGAACCCGATTCCGGTGAAGAGCGCGCTCGAGCTGATGGGGCGGCTGACCGCGCATTTCCGCCTGCCGCTGACGCGGATCGCCGACGCGAACGTGCGCGTGTGGCGCGCCGCGCTCGTGCAGGCGGGCATACCTCTAGGCAAGGCCACGGTCGCCGCCGGAGTCACGTGAACCGGAGCGAAGCGAAGGTCAGCGAAGGGGAGGGGCGAGGGGTGGGTGGAGG
>JACQVC010000293.1 GCA_016209995.1 Gemmatimonadota bacterium | reverse complement strand
GCTCACGTCCGAGCCGCTGGGCGGCTCGACCGGCGACCCGACCGCGTTCTTCATCGAGCACCTGCGCAAAGACGTGCGCAACTTCGCCGGCCGGCTGCCCCGCTTCCTGAACGGCATGCTGCAGAGCGCCGACACTTACGTGAAGGTTCAGCAGGCGCGCGGTCTGCTGCTCCAGCGCATGCTCACGCAGCTCTTCACCCAGTGCGATGTGGTACTGACCTCGGAAGGCGGCGGTCCGTTCGACGGTACGGGTCTGCCGCTGCTGTGCATGCCGATCGGCTTCGACACCGAGGAGCGGACCGGCGCACGCATCCCTCGCGGCGTCGTGATGGGCGCACCGCCGTTCGGCGAAGAGCGGCTGTTCGCGGTCGCCGCGGCCTATCAAGCGGTCACCGACTTCCACCGCGTCCGGCCGCCGGATCCGGTTGCATGATGGCTGCGGCCAAGTGGGAAGGCGGCCCCGCGTAGCGACACAGCCCTGACCTCGAGGAGGCACATCATGCGCCTGCTGAAGCGTCTCTACGTTGCGGGAATGCTTGGCGCGATCGCGGTCCTGCCTGCTGCCGGGGCGGGATCCGCCCAACAGCAGCCGCCTCCGGTCCCGCCGATCCTGCAGAACTACCGGCCGGTGACCGCGGAACGTCTGAGGAACGCGGCAGACGGGGACTGGTTGATGGTCCGCCGCACGTACGACGGGTGGGGCTATAGCCCGCTGGACCAGATCACCCCGGGCAACGTCGGCCGCCTACAGCCCGTGTGGGTGTTTTCTACCGGTGTAGCCAACGGCCACGAGGCGCCGCCGATCGTGAACAACGGCGTCATGTTCGTGGCCACGCCGGGCAATCAGGTGATCGCCATCGATGCCGGGACCGGAATGATCCTGTGGCGCTACAGGAGGCCGCTGCCCGAAGACGCCGTCATTCTCCATCCCACCACTCGCGGCGTCGCTCTCTATGGCGACAAGGTCTTCCTCGCCGCGAATGAAGCGGTGCTCGTCGCGCTCGACGCCCGAACCGGCAAGGAGATCTGGGCCACGCAGGTCGAGGAGTATCGGAACGGCTATTACATGACGCTGGCGCCGCTCGTCGCGGACGGGAAGGTCATGGTCGGGGCGTCAGGCGGTGAGCGCGGTATCCGTGGCTTCGTCGCGGCCTACGATCCCGATACCGGTCGCGAATTGTGGAGGGTCTACACCGTGCCCGCGCCGGGCGAGCCCGGCAGTGAGACCTGGCCGAACGGCGACCAGTGGAAGACCGGCGGCGCACCGGTGTGGGTCACCGGCAATTACGATCCCGAGACCAACCTGGCGTTCTGGGGGACAGGCAACGGCGGCCCCTGGATGGGCGACCAGCGTCCCGGCGACAACCTCTACGTCTCCTCGACCATCGCGATCGACGTCGCCACCGGAAAGATCAGGGGTCATCACCAATACCACCCGAACGACTCCTGGGATTGGGACGAGGTCTCACCGCCGATCCTGGTGGACTACCAGCGCAACGGCAGGACGATCAAAGGCCTCATCGACGTCGCCCGCAACGGTTACCTGTGGTTCCTCGAGCGCACGGACAGCCGGATCAACTTCATCGAGGGCATGCCGTACGTGAAGCAAAACGTGTTCAGGAGGCTCGACCCCGTGACCGGACGGCCGGACGTCGATCCCGCTCGCAAACCGGGCACGGGTAAGCAGGCGGACTTCTGCCCCGCGCTCTGGGGCGGCAAGAACTGGCCTCCCATTGCGTTCAGTCCGCAGACACGGATGATCTACATTCCGGCCAACGAGAACACGTGCATGACCTCGATCGGCAGCGAGGTGACCTACACGCCCGGCCGCAACTATACGGGCGCAACCACCACGTTCTACCTCGCGCCCGGCGCTGATCATGTCGGCGAAGTGCAGGCCTGGAACGTCGACACCGGCAAGCGCGTGTGGACGCACGTGTATCCGAAGTCCCACAACTGGGGGCCGATGCTCGCGACCGGGGGCGGGCTGGTGTTCACCGGCGGGACGAACGATCGTTTGTTCCACGCGTTCGATGCGCAGAGCGGCAGGCTGCTGTGGGAGTTCCCCACCAACTCGGGCATCATCGGCCAGCCGTCGTCATTCCTGGTCGATGGCCAGCAGTACATCGCGGTTCAGTCGGGCTGGGGCATCGACTCGCGCGGCGTGCAGGCCCGCCTCAACGCGGTGCGCCCGGGCGAGTTCCCCGAGGTGCCCGAGGGCGGAGCGATCTGGGTCTTCGCGGTGAGGTGAGGAAACCGATCTGTCCCGGTTGATTGAGGTAGTGGTCTGACAGCGTAATTAGTGACGAGTCGCCCATCAGCTCACGCGGAGCGACCTGTCACTCAGCAATTGGCGCGCTAGTCCCTCCTACCCCTCAGGCTCCACGCACCGTGGAACTTCCACGCCTCTTCCTCGCCCGGCCCAGCGGGCCCGATCTTGCCCTCGACTCGCCGGAGCAGCTCCTGCGCGTCGTAGACCACGCCGGCCTTGATGACCGTGCGCACGTTGCGCGTATCCTCGATGCGCTGCAGAGGATTGCCGTTCACGATTACCAGGTCCGCGAGCTTGCCGACCTCGATCGAGCCGAGGATGTCAACCACGCTCAGGGCACGGCCGCCGTTGATCGTCGCTGACTTTATCACCTGAACAGTCGGAAGGCCGGCGGCCACCAGAGCCTGCCGCTCTCGGTGATAGCTGAAGCCGC
>JACQVC010000292.1 GCA_016209995.1 Gemmatimonadota bacterium | reverse complement strand
GGTGTCCGAGCGCGGCGACGTAGACGATGTCCGTGTCATTGGGGTTCACGACGATGCGGCCGATGTGGTGCGACTCGCGCAGGCCCATAGGCCGCCAGGTGCGGCCGCCGTCCGTCGACTTGTAGATCCCGTCACCCCACGAGGAAGACTGCCGATTGTTGGCTTCGCCGGTGCCGACCCAGACCACGTTGGGATCCGCCGGGTTGATGGCGACGTCGCCGATCGAGACGGAAGACAGCCGATCGAAGACGTGCTCCCAGGTGTTGCCCCCGTTGACCGTCTTGAGCAGCCCGCCCGAAGCCGTCGCGGCGTAGAAGATCGCCGGGTCCGCCTCGTAGACCGCAAAATCCACCGTGCGCCCACCCATGAGGGCGGGACCGACTTCGCGGGGCTTGAAGGTGTCGAGGAATCCTTCTGGCAACTGACCTAACGCGGGTGTGGCGGAAAACACCAGAAAGAGGATCAGCATTCTCAGCTTGGTGCACATGATCCACCTCCAGCCGATGGGGACTGCAAATCTGTTCGTGGTGTCAAGCGCCAGAGTAGAACGGGAGAGATCAGAGAGCAAGGAGAATCATCCTCCTCGCCGGCGTGAAGACCGGGCATTATCATCTTGGCTGCCAACTCCCGCGACATCACCCCGTCTTGCCGGAGGACTGACCATGGCTTGCCAACCGCGACCCCTGCTGACTGTGGCCGTGTTCTTCGTGACGCTGGGCGCACCTGTGTGGGCGCAGTCACCCGCGACCGTGCCCGTGGCTCAGGAGTTCGAGAGCCTGCACTTCCGTTCCATCGGTCCCGCTATCATGTCCGGGCGCATCTCCGATCTCGCCGTGCACGAGGCGAACACGGCCGTCTACTACGTCGGCACGGCGCATGGCGGTGTGTGGAAGACCACGAGCAACGGCGCGATGTACGAGCCGTTGTTTCAGGATCAGGGCCTGATCTCGATCGGCGATGTGACGATCTCGCAGCGCAACCCGGAGCTGCTGTGGGTCGGCGCGGGCGAGGCGAACAACCGGCAGAGCACGTCGTGGGGTCGTGGGGTCTACAAATCGACGGACGGCGGCCAGACTTTCCAGCATATGGGGCTTGCCGAGTCACGCCACATCAACCGCATCGTCATCGACCCCAGCAATGATGATGTCGTCCTGGTTGCGGCGACGGGCCCTCTCTTCGGCCCCGGAGGCGAGCGCGGCGTTTATAAGACGAGCGACGGCGGCCGCACCTGGCGGCACGTGTTGCGGGGCGATGAAGACACCGGCGCGAACGACCTGGTGATCTCACCCACCGACCCCCGTACCGTCTACGCCTCGCTGTACCAGCGGCGCCGCCACGCCTGCTGCATGAATGGCGGCGGCCCGGGCAGCGGCATCTGGAAATCGACGGACGGCGGCGACACGTGGACGCGGCTGTCCGGCGGCGGGCTCCCGGCCGGTCCCCTCGGTCGCATCGCGCTGGACGCGTATCGCCGCGACGGTAACATCGTCTATGCAAGCATCGAGGGCCCCGGCGGCCCGCAGGGCGAGGTTACGGGTGTCTACCGCTCGAGCGATGGTGGTCGGAGCTGGGAGCGGATGAGCAACACGAATCCGCGACCGATGTATTTCAGCCAGGTCCGCATCGATCCCAACAACTCGGATCGCGTCTACCTCGGCGGCGTCGGCCTGCACATGTCCATCGACGGCGGGCGCACCTTCGAGACCGACGCGGCTCTGCAAATTCACGACGACATACACGCCATCTGGCTGGACGCCGCCAACTCGAATCACATCCTGATCGGCGGCGACGGCGGCCTGGGTGTTTCGTACGACATGAGCCGGACGTGGATCTACATGACGAACCTTCCGGTCGGGCTGTTCTACCACGTCAGCTACGACATGGAAACGCCGTTCAACATCTGCGGTGGCATGCAGGACAACTACAACTGGTGCGGACCCAGCGCCTCGCGCTTTGCGCACGGGATCCGCAACGATGAGTGGTTCCACGTCCAGGGCGGCGACGGCTTCGTGGCCACGCCGGATCCGCGCGACCCGCGGATCGTCTATACCGAGTCTCAGGGTGGGAACATGATCCGTCGCGACAAGGTAACGGGCGAGTCGAAGAGCATCCGTCCCACCGCTACCAATGTCAGCAACGCGGAGGGTGACGCTTACCGCTGGCACTGGGACACGCCGATCATCCTGTCGCCGCACGATCCGGGCGTGCTCCTCGTCGCCGCGAATCGAGTCTTCCGGTCCAGCGATCGGGGTGACTCGTGGACCGCGATCAGCCCGGATCTCACCTCGAATGCGAATCGCAACCAGATCGTGACCATGGGCGTGCGCAACGACCAGATCCGCATCTCGAGGAACGACGGCATCGGCTCCTGGCCGACGATCGTGACGCTGGCCGAGTCCCCGGTTCAGGTCGGCCTCTACTACGCGGGCACCGATGACGGTCGGGTCAGCGTCTCACGCGATGGCGGCCGCACCTGGGAGGACGTCACGAGCAGGATGCAGGGCTTCCCGACGGGCGGCTACGTTTCCGAGGTCGTGCCCTCGCGCTTCGCTGCCGGCACCGTCTACGTCACGGTCGACAACCACCTGAACAACGACTACGACACCTACATCTGGGTGAGCGAGGACGCGGGCCGCACGTTCCGCGCGCTGCGGGGGAATCTGCGCGGGGAAAACGCCCGCACGCTGACCGAGGACACGAGGAACGCGGACGTGCTATACGTCGGCACGGAGACCGGGCTCTTCCTGTCGCTCGATCGCGGCGCGAGCTGGCGACGGCTGCAGGCGAACCTGCCCAGCGTGCGCGTCGACGAGATCACGATTCATCCGCGCGACAACGCCCTGCTCGTCGCGACGCACGGACGCGCGCTGTGGATTCTCGACCACCTCGAGCCGATCCAGGAGTATGCGGCGGCGCAGCGCGCCACGACTGCCGCGACGCTGTTCACGGTGCCGACGGTGTTGCAGCGGAAGTCCCTGGATGACCGCATGGAGCAATGGTGGGGCCATCAGTTCTTCCTCGGGGAGAACCCGCCCCTGGACGCCGTGATTCAGTTCCATGTCAGCCGGCCGGTGAATGACCTGCGTTTCGTGATCAGCGACGGGGCGGGGCGGCGAATGCGCGAGCTGCGCGCGCCCGCCAGCCGGCGGCAGCCCGGCATCCGGACCCTGTGCTGGGACATGCGCGTCGAGCCGATCCAGGCAGCGCCGGCTTCGGGTCAGGGCGCGGGCGGTCGGGGCGGT
>JACQVC010000291.1 GCA_016209995.1 Gemmatimonadota bacterium | reverse complement strand
GGACAAAACAGCAAGTCAGCCAGACGAACCGTCGCAACTCGGTTGAGCTCCTCCCGCATCCGCCGGGCGAAGCACCGCAGTCCGGCTTCCACGTGTGCCACGGGAAGTTGCAGCTTCGCCCCGGCCAACGCTCCCGCCAGAGTCGAGTTCGTGTCTCCGTAGACCAGCACCCGGTCTGGCCGGACCTCCAGCAGCACGCGCTCCAAGCGCTCGAGCATGTCCGCAGTCTGGCGGGCATGGCTGGCGGAGCCCACGCCCAGGTTCAGCTCCGCCGGCGGCAGCTCGAGCTCGCGGAAAAACACTTCGGAGAGCTCTACATCGTAGTGTTGCCCCGTATGGACCAGAACCTCCTGAATGGATCCGTCGGCCAGCTCGCGGATGGCCTTCGACACGACGGCCGCCTTGATGAATTGCGGGCGGGCGCCCACCACCGTGAGCAACTTCACGTCGTCCCGGAGCTGGCGCTGGACCCTGCCATCCTTCCGGCGCCGCTGGCATCACTTCCTGGTTTCCGCCCCATGATGACTCGTTCGTACACCTCGATGGTGCGCGCGGCCGTCTGCTCGGCGCTGTGGCGCTGCAGAATCCGTTCCCGCCCCCCTCGGCCCAGGGATCTAGCCCACGGAGGATCTACCAGCAACGCAAGGATGGCCCGCGTCATGGCGGCCGCGTCGTTCTTCGCCACAACCAGACCGCTCTTCCCGTGCTCCACGAGCTCCACCAGGCCCCCTGCGTCCGTGACGACCACGGGCACGCCCCAGTACATGTATTCCAACACCGAGTTCGGCAGGCTCTCGGAGATCGACGTGAGGACACCCACGTCGAAGTCGCGCGCGAGCCAGCGCCCGTCGGCGCGCCACCCCAGCACGTGCACACGCGCCCCAAGATTGTGCCGCCGGATCGCGGCCTCCATGTCCGCCCGCAGGGGTCCGTCGCCGATCCACACGAAACGCGCACACACGTCGGCCCGGTTCACCGCTGCGGCCGCCTCCACGAACATGCCCGGGTTCTTCTCGTGGTAGATCGACGCCAAGCATCCCACGACAGGCTCGTGGGGCGGAATCCCCAACAACTCCCGCAGCGGCGTGAAGCCGGCTGGTACCCTTTCCATCTCCCGGAAATCGACCCCGTTCGGCACGACCGCGATCCGCTCCGGCGGATAGCCCGTGGACCGCGTCCAGCGTCGCTTTGCCGCCTCCGAGTTGGTGATCACCGCGTCCGTCCTGTGCCGCAACACCCGCTCGAGCATGCGCACGCGCCACGGTTGAGAAAACATGGCCTGGGTCCCGCCGATGACGAACGGCACGTCGGTGATGAGCGCCGCGAGTTTGGCGTACTGGCTGCCGGCAGGATCGAAGCCGTGTGCGACGAGCGGCCGGCGGCGCCGCAGGATGCGGGCAAGCGACCACAGCCGAAGCGGGTCGACGGAATGCCTGCGGCGCAGCGCATACGTCTCCACGCCGGCCGCACGCAGGTCGGCCTCGAGGGCGCCGCCCGCCTTGAGTGCGACCACGAACGGCTGGTACCGAGTTCGCAGCAACGACCGTGCGAGCAGGCACAGCTGCCGCTCGGCGCCACCGGCCCCCAACTGTCCAATCAGGAGAGCGACGCGCGGCGCTGACAGGTCCACCACTCCGTTACGATCCGCCAACGCGCTGGGCCGCCCGCGGGGAGGATCACGCGGGAAGAGCTGATCCAATGTCAGATGAGAGACTGCGAAGCCTCGGATCGCCGCGTCTCCTACGCTGGCGCCTCTCCCGGCTCGGACGCGTAGCTCCCGCGGCCGTCGACAGGCCTAAGGCTGGACGTGTCCACGGCGTGCACAGGCTGCTTCGCCTCCGCACCGCGGCGGGCCAGCAGCGCCATCAGTCCGGCCACGATCCAGAACGCCTTGTTCCGCCCGAGCCCGTTCGCGTTGCTTTCCATCATGAAGTAGACCCACCATGCCAGCGCGACATGGCGCCAGGCACCTGCCCGCCACGCCTGCAGGCCCAGAGACAAGCAGAAAAAGACGAGCAAAGCAAACCCCACCACACCCGTTTCGGCCAGAGCGCCGACAAAGGCGTTGTGCTCGGCCCTGCGGTAACCGGCCACCGCCTCGAAGGCCGGCTGGAACTGGCTGATTCCTACGCCGCCCCACGGATGCGCTTGCCACAGCGCCAGACTCACTTCCCAGATGCGTGTGCGCCCCGAGGACAGCCTCTGCATATCTCCCGCCCCCCAGTTGTCGAGCGTGTAGTCGATCCAGCGCAGCGTCAACGCATCCGGATTAGTGCGCCAGGCACCCCAGACAGCCAGCGCCAACATCGCCACGATCAACGTTAGCCGTCGAACTGAAACGGCGGCGCGCGGTGCCAGCATGATCCAGACCGCGGACGCGGCCGCCAGCTCGAGCGCGAGAGATCGACCCAGGGTCAGCAGCACTTGCCCGGCCAGTACCACGGCGCAGAGCAGCGCCAACCGCCTCCTGGCGCGGCTGCCCTCGAACTCCCCGAGCGCCAGTGCGGACACATAGGCAACCATTGCAGCGTTGCCGAACTCGTACGGCGACACCTCGTCGGCCGTTCCGAACTGGCTCAGGTACTGGTTGCCGTAGTACTCGACGTACGCGGAGCGTTCGTAGAACGGCAGCAGCACGATCGACAGCGCCAACATGCCCACCACGATGAACCAGAGGCACCGAATCAACGTGTCGCGGTCGGGGATGCCTCGACCAAACACGAACAGGAACGCAAACAAACCCAAGAGCGTAAAGAGTCCCTCCAGGCCCCGCTCCATGTCCGGGGCCCAGAGCAAGGTGGTGCCCCCCCACAAGATGACGGCGAGAAACAACCACTCGGGCGTCGAGAGGCGGCGCCGGAAATCCGCGCGAGAGAGAACCCAGATCGCGGCCAACGCGAAGACCGGGTACGCCATCATGGTGTAACGTCCGACACCCCAGCCGTAGAAGATGAACTCGAAGGGGAAAGCGAAAGCCAGGAGGCAGAGTGCGGTCTCGGGATGGAGCAATCCGTAGCCCAGGATCAGCACGATGAGCCAGAGCATCCAGAAG
>JACQVC010000303.1 GCA_016209995.1 Gemmatimonadota bacterium | reverse complement strand
GCCTTGGTGAGCCTTTACCCCACCAACTAGCTAATCGGACGCGAGCCCCCCTCCGAGCGCCAGGCCTTGCGGCCCCGGCTTTGATCACCGCCTGTTCAAAGGCAGGATGTCATGCGGTATTAGCGTCCCTTTCGGGACGTTATCCCCCACTCGAAGGCAGGTCACCCACGCATTACTCACCCGTTTGCCACTCTACAGACCTCTTGCGAGGTTTTCGCGTTCGACTTGCATGTGTTAGGCACGCCGCCAGCGTTGATTCTGAGCCAGGATCAAACTCTCATGTTAAGTCTTGCGCGCGCTCGTTGCCGAGCGCGCAAAACTAACACAAGCGCCTGTTGATTTGGCTCTTGCGTTGTTCTTGCGTTGTTGAGTGTGGGCGCCTCCGGCCTCTTGCACCATCGGCGACCCATGCTGATACTCAACGGGTCCTTACTGCACGCTCTATCTAGTTTTCAAAGAACCGACCTGCGACCGCCGGGCACCCGCCGAACGGGGCATCGAATCGGCCGCCCCCGAGCAGAACTGACGTTCTTCAGGGGAACCCTCTAACGGTACTAGAAGCTGAAACCTGCTGTCAAGCCCTTCGTCACCGCGTAGGTTCGATTCGGGCCCGCGGGAGGCAAAAAGGTGCCCCGTTCAAGGAGCAATCGGTCCGGCTCGCCCGCCAGGGTTCCGCGCACAACCGTCCGATCGGCGGGTTCAATATGCGCGCCCGGGGTGGGTCCCTGCCGGTCCGGGGTTACCCCGGAGGCCATCGACCCCTCTGGCTTCGGCAATCAGCGGTTATTGGCTAACCGAGCATGCCGCGCACCAAGCCCCTAGGCGCGATATCTACGCGCGTCGCTGCCGCCCATCCGACCGGCCAACACCCGCGCGATGCCTGATCGTAGCCCGCCCCCGCACGCGTGTCAAACGGCCTGCCTGCAATTCGGCCCTTGAACGTCGGCCGGAGGAATCGTGCCCTGGAACGCCGAGGCTCAGGAATTCGTGATCCGGACCAGGAAGTTCTGCTTCTGGCCTTTGCGAATGAGCACGAGGCGCCCCTCGATCGTCCGGTCCATGGTCAGCCGGAAGCGTTCGTCGGAGACCCGTTCGTTGTTGAGGTAGATGCCACCGTTGCGGATGAGGCGTGTCGCGTCCCCTCTGGACGCCGCCACGCCCGTGGTCGAGAGCAGCTCCACGAGCGCCAGCCCCTCTCCGGCCAGCCGCTCGGCCGGGAGGTCCGCCGAGGGCACGTCGCCGGCAACGGCCAGAATCGAGGACGCCGGAAGCGCCGTCACGTTCGGATCAAACAGCACCTTCGCCCCGCGCTCCGCCGATCGGACCGCCTCGGCGCCGTGGACGAGCCCGGTGACCTCGTGCGCCAGCCGGCGCTGCGCCTCGCGCTTCTCGGGCGCCTCCACGGTCGCGGCCTCGAGCGCCCCGATCTCGTCGCGCGACAGGAAGGTGAAATACTTCAGGTACGCCACGGCATCGCGATCCTCGACGTTCAGCCAAAACTGATAGAACTGATACGGCGACGTGCGCGCCGGGTCCAGCCATACCGTGCCCGCTTCGGTCTTGCCGAACTTGGCGCCCGAGGCGGTCGTGACGAGCGGCAGCACGAGGCCGAAGGCCTGCACCCCGCGGAGCTTCCGGATCAAGTCGCACCCTGCGACGATGTTGCCCCACTGATCGCTCCCGCCCAGCTGCAACCGGCAGCCATAGCGATCGTAGAGCATCAGGAAGTCGTAGGCCTGCAGCATCAAATAGCTGAACTCGGTGAACGAGAGTCCCTCGTCGGAGTCGATTCGGCGCCTCACCGACTCCTTGGCCAGCATGTAGTTGACGGTGAAGTGCTTGCCGACGTCGCGCAGAAACGCCATCACGCTGAGAGCGTCCAGCCACTCCGCGTTGTTGACGATGTGCGCCCGGTTGGCAGGGTCCTCGAAATCGAGAAAGCGTGCGAGCTGCCCGCGGATGGCCTCCAGGTTGTGCGCCACCTCGTCACGGCTCAGCAGCGCGCGCTCATGACTCTTCCCGCTGGGGTCGCCGATGAGGCCCGTGCCCCCGCCCACAATCGCCATCGGCGTATGGCCGAAGCGCTGGAGCCGGGCGAGTGCCATGATCGGCAGCAGGTTCCCGACGTGGAGGCTGGAGGCGGTCGGGTCGAAGCCCGCATAGCAGCGCACTTGCTCGCGCGCGACGAACTCGCGCGTTCCCTCGGTGGCGTCGTACACCACCCCGCGCCAGTCAAGTTCGTCGTAAATCCTCGCCATCACGAAGCTGCTACTATACTCCCACAGCATGCTGATCTCCCGACGGGCGGCGCTGACCGGCCTGGCGACTGGCGGCATCGGACTCGTCGCCGGAGCGGCCGCCTACGGCGGCTTGTACGCCCGGCACCAGCTCCAGCTCGTCCGCGCATCGCTGCCCGTGTCGGGCCTGCCGCCGGCGCTGGACGGGCTGCGGGTCGGCCTGATCACCGATCTGCATCACAGCCGAATGGTCGCCCGCGAGGACGTGGAAGCGGCCGTAGACCTGATGCTGTCGGCCCGCCCGGATTTGATCGTCCTTGGGGGCGACTTCATCACCACGGGCCAGCGCGAGTTCATCACACCCTGCGCCGAGGCCCTCGCACGGCTGACGGCTCCCCACGGGGTGTTCGCGGCCCTGGGCAACCACGATGACGATCGCGGGGTGCCTGCGGCTCTGAAGAAACAGGGCATCGCCGTTCTCATGGACCAGCGGGCCCGCATCGAAATCAACCACGAGCCTCTCGAGATCGCGGGCCTGCTGTTCTGGACGCAGCGCGCGAGCGCCATCGCCAGGGTCCTCGAAGGCGCGACGGCGCCGGTGCTCCTGATGGCCCATGATCCACGGCGGCTCCGGCAGGCCGCCGCGCTCGACGTCGGCTTGGTGCTGTCGGGGCACACGCACGGCGGCCAGGTTGTCCTCCCGGGGCTCGGCGCCATCGGGGCACGCCGGTTCCCCGTCCTCTCCGGGACGGCGCGCAGCGAAAACACCACGATCTTCGTGAGTCGCGGCGTGGGTACGGTCTACGTGCCGTACCGCCTCAACTGCCCCCCGGACGTCGCGCTGCTGACCTTGAACCGCCTGTCCCGCCTGGAGCGTGCGAGTCACCCGACCGGACAAAACCACGCAGGCGGCACGGCAGGTCTCGGGGTAGAATCGTAGTGATCTCCCTCGGGGAACCGGTCGCCTCGCGGCGCTGAGCGGCGTTGCTGTTATGAGAACACTGAAATTCCTGGTTGCGGCTTCGGCGGTGTGCCTGCTGGCCGGGCCGGGATCGAGGCCCGCCCGTGCCGCCGGCAGTCCCCTGCTGGACATCCTGCAGTCGGAGCTCGAGCGGAACGTGCGGGGGCTGGCCGGTGAAGAGGTGCCGCCGTACTTCGGCAGCTACACCGTGTACGACGAGCGCGTCACCCGCATCATCGCGGCGTTCGGCGCGCTCGAACGCAGCGATGATTCGCGCAGCCGGTCGGCGACGGCCCAGATACGGGTGGGCGACTACGATTTCGACAACACACACCCGCTTCGCGGCGACTTCCAGGGCGCGCCCTCCGGCCTGACGCGGATTTCGCTGCCGCTGACCGACGAAGAGAAGCCGGTCCGCCTGGCGCTGTGGCGCGCGACGGACCGGGCGTTCAAGCAGGCGGTGCAGGGGCTGACGCGTGTCCGGACGAACGTGGCCGCCAAGATCCAGCAGGAGGACCCGGCTCCGGATTTCTCGCGCGAAGAGCCTCAGACGTTCACCGAAGAGCCGGTCAGCCATACGCCGGACATTCCCCTGTGGGAGGCCCGGCTCCGCCGCATCTCGGCGCCGTTTGCCGACGACCCCGTCGTCTTCAACAGCAACGTCTCGCTCACCATCGAGGCGACCAACCGGTACTACACGAACACGGAGGGCTCGACCATCCAGACCGGCGGGCTGTCATACCGGCTCTTCATCCAGGCGATGACGAAGGCCAAGGACGGCATGGAGCTGCCGCTCTATGCGAGCTACTTCGCCCGGACGCCCGAGGGGCTGCCCGACGAGCCGGCGCTCCTCGCCGAGGTGCGCCGGATGGTGGCGCTGCTCCGCGACCTTGGTGCCGCGCCCGTCGTCGATCCCTTCTCGGGGCCCGCGATTCTCTCCGGGCGCGCGGCCGGCGTGTTCTTCCACGAGATCTTCGGCCACCGCGTCGAGGGCCATCGGCAGAAGGACCTCGACGACGGACAGACGTTCGCCAAGCGCGTCGATCAGCCGATCCTGCCGCCGTTCCTCAATGTGATCTTCGACCCGACACGGCGGACGCTCGGCGACATCGAGCTCATGGGGCACTACCTCTACGACGATGAGGGTGTCGAAGCCCGGCCGGTCAGCGTGGTCGATCAAGGCGTGCTGAAGACGTTCCTGATCGACCGCACGCCGCTCAGCGCGTTTCCGCGGTCCAACGGCCACGGCCGCGCTGAACCGGGCTACATGCCGGTGTCGCGCCAGTCGAACCTGATCGTGCGGTCGAGCCGCACGGTCCCCGCCGAGCGCCTCCTCGAGATGCTCCGGGAGGAGGCGCGGCGCCAGGGCAAGCCCTTCGGCCTGCTCTTCGACAGCATCGAGGGTGGGTTTACGACCACGGGCCGTGGCGGCCCCAACGCCTTCAACGTGCTGCCGAACGTGGTCTACCGAATCTACACCGACGGCCGGCCGGCGGAGCTTGTGCGGGGGGTCGACCTGATCGGCACGCCGCTCGCGGCCTTCGGCAAGATCGTCGCCACGGGCGACGCGGTCGAGGTGTTCAACGGCATGTGCGGCGCCGAGAGCGGTGACGTGCCCGTCTCGGCCTCCTCCCCTTCGCTGCTCGTCAGCGAGGTGGAAGTGCAGAAGAAGGCGCTGTCGCCCGAGGCACTGCCGATTCTCCCGGCACCACCCAGGAAGTCGTGACGATGAGAACTCGACGCTCGACGGCGGGACTGCTCGCCGTGGCCCTCACGGTGATCCTGGCGCCCGGCTGGGCACTGCGCGCCCAGCAGTCGCTCACGCTGACCGCCATGGAGGACGAGCTGCGGCGCGCGATGG
>JACQVC010000296.1 GCA_016209995.1 Gemmatimonadota bacterium | reverse complement strand
GGCGTGCCTCGGCCGCTCGGCCACGGCCGCGACCCGGATGCCCTCGACCGGCTCCGCGCTCTCCGGCGGCACAGCACTCGCCTGCTCCACTACCCTCGGTTCCTCGCGTGGCACCGGCGTCGCGTCGCTGACTCCGCGCGCGAAAGCATCTCCGATCCTCTCCTTGAGACGCGACGCCAGGGCAGCCAGCCAACGGAGCATGCGACCCAGCAGCGTGCCTCCGCGCCCGAGAGCCGACGCGGCGGCACGCAGGGGATTCCACGCGAGCGTGCCGACCGATAGCAGGGCGAACCCTGCCCCGAGCACCAACCCGGCGCCGAGCCAGCCGAAGGCGGCGACGAGGGGCTCGCCGGTCCACCGCCCGAGAGCGCCGTGATTCGGAGGCCCTCCGCCCGCCACGTACACCGCCGCCGGGAGCAGGAATAGGAGTCCCAGTACAAAGATGCCGACTCGTACGGTGGGCAGATCCTCCCACCACGCCGCCGCCCGCAAGCCTCCCAGAGCGAGCAGCACCGGCACGCAAACGGCCGCAGCACCCAACCCCGCGATCAAGGCTCCGGCTACGACGCCGCCCACCACGCCCATGGTGTTTCCCGACGGAAACCAGCGCGGGCCGCTCTCGCCGAAGACAGCCACCGGCAGCAGCGCCAGACCGACGAAGAGCGCCAGCGCCAGGAGCCCCACGCCCAGAAGCTCCTTTTGCTGCTCCTTCGTCAACATTCTTCCTGCACCTCCCATCAGCAGGTCGCTGGAGAGCCACGGCGCGTGGCTGCTCGGAGCCTAGCTTTCGGTCGAATCCCGATCGTGACCCCCGTGTACCGGGCCCGGCGGCGCCAACCGGACCACGCGGTCCGTCATCTCGGGCACCACCGAGTACACGTCGTTGCGTGCGCACAGCGGTAAGTCGTCGCCCAGCCCGGCTTCGATCAGCGCGCGACCCGCCGCCGTGCTCACGAGGAAATCGAGCCCGGGTTGGTATTGAGCTGCCAGAATGAGGGCCGCCTCCGCTGCGTCGTTCGCATCCCACGTCTTGCGAGCCCGCCGCAGGCGCCGCAGCAGATGTCCGGCGCACACGGCGTCCTCGAGCGCGAACCGGCCTTCCTTCCCGGCACACACGATCCCCACCAAGCTCTCGCCTTTCAGCGCGGAGGCGACGGCGCGAAGGTTGAGGAAGGAGCCGATCAGGACCCGCGCCGCTGCGGCGCTCGCCACCAGGGCACGCGTCCCGTTCGTCGTGCTCATGACCAGGCGCTTGTCCCGGATGCGCGAGGGCTCGAACTCGGCGGGCGAGTTCCCGAGGTCGAATCCTTCGATCTTGAGACCTCGGCGCTCGCCGCAGAGCAGCGTATCCTCGCGTCCCAAGGATCCAGCCAGCCGGATAGCCTCCTCGGTCGACTCCGTGGCATAGACCTCCCGCGCACCGTTGGCCAACGCTTCCAGCAGCGTGCTCGTGGCGCGCAGAACATCGATCACGACCACGGTGCGGCCTTGAATCGCCGCGGCGTCCACCTCATCCGCGCTGAAGAAGACTCGCACATTCATGACGCCGCCGCGCGTTGCATACCGGCCCCCTCGCTCACGAACCGCTCCGCGAAACCCGTATCCACCTCTCCGCGCACGAATCGTTCGTCGCGGACAATTCGCTGCAGGAATCCGATGGTCGTGGGGACGCCTTCGATGACGAACGCTTCCAGCGCATGGCGAGTCCGTATGACCGCCTCGTCCCGCGTGCTGCCCGCCACAATCAACTTGGCGAGCAGCGAGTCGTAGTGCGGCGGCACGCGATAGCCGGCGTAGAGGTGCGTGTCGACGCGCACGCCCGGACCACCCGGCGGGTGGAACGTCGTGACAGTCCCCGGCGCGGGCGCGAACCCACGATCCGGGTCCTCGGCGTTGACCCGACACTCGATGACGTGCCCGCGCGGCTGCATCGGCGTCCGGGGGAACGACAGCGGTTCACCGGCCGCAACGCGGATCTGCTCCTTTACGAGGTCGAAGCCCGTGGCCACCTCGGTCACCGGGTGCTCCACCTGGATGCGCATATTCATCTCCATGAAGTAGAACGAGCCGTCAGCGGCCAGGAGGAACTCGATGGTTCCGGCGCCCAGATACCGGATCCCGGCGGCCCCCCGCACCGCCGTCTCGCCCATGGCGGCCCGCAGCTCGCGCGTTACCGCTGGCGATGGCGTCTCCTCCAGGAGCTTCTGGTGGCGGCGCTGGATCGAGCAGTCGCGCTCGCCCAGATGCATGACCCTGCCATGCTGGTCGCCGAACACCTGGATTTCGACGTGACGCGGGCGCACCAGGTATTTCTCGACGTAGAGCGAGGGATCGCCGAAAGCAGCCTGTGCCTCGCCCTGCGCGGTCGGGAACAGGCGAGGAAACGACTCTTCGTCCGGCACGACCCGCATGCCTTTACCACCACCCCCTGCCGCTGCCTTGATGATGACCGGGAAACCGATCTCACGGGCACGCTGGAGCCCTTCGTCCGCGTCGCGCACCACGTCCGTGCCGGGAATCACGGGCACGCCCAGATCTCGCATCGTCCTGCGGCCTTGCGCCTTGTCTCCCATGACGCGGATCTGATCCGGGGTGGGTCCAACGAAGACGATGCTCGAGCGCTCGCAGATCTCCGCGAATTCGGCATTCTCCGCCAGAAACCCGTAGCCCGGGTGAATCGCTTCGGCCCCCGTGATCTCGGCCGCCGCGATGATCCGCGGGATGTTCAGGTAGCTCTCGCGAGCGGGTGGGGGGCCGATGCACACTTCCTCGTCGGAGAACCGGACGTGCAGAGACTCCCGGTCTGCCTCCGAATACACGGCCACGGTTCTGATGCCGAGCTCGTGACACGCACGGATGACGCGCAGCGCGATCTCGCCACGATTCGCGACCAGAACCTTACGGAACACGGTGTGCGGTCAAGGCCAGGGGGGCAGCCGGCTGCGACGGCCGGCTGTGGTGGGCTCCCAACAGACCTCCCGTCCCATCCCCTGCGCTGCCCTTCGCTTCGCTGCGGGTGGCCAACGATCTGCTAGGAGCTCGACGCGGCACGCGGGCGAATGCGAAAGAGAACCTGCCCGTACTCGACCGGCTCCGCATTCTCGACACAGATCTCCGCCACGGTTCCATCGATCTCGGACTCCAGCTCGTTCATTAGCTTCATCGCTTCGATCATGCAGAGCGTGTCGCCCTTGGAGACCCGACTCCCCACCTCGACATACGGCAGCGCGTCCGGGGCCGGCGCCCGGTAGAAAGTCCCGACCATGGGTGACACCACGTCGCTGGTGGGTGACCCGGTCGCCTGTACGTCGAGTGCCACGCCGCTCTGTCCGGCCGGCGCCGCCGGATTCCCCCCGACCCCCGTGTTCGTACCGGCCGAGCGGTCTCCCTGCTCGACCATCGCGTTCGGGGCCGGCGTCCTGGCCAGCCGGACGCGCGTGCCGCCACGCGTGATCTCGATGGAGTCGAGACCGCTCTCGTCGAGCGCCCGGATGAGCCCCCTCAAGAATTTGAGGTCGATCATGACTCTCCCGTGTTACACCCGGGTCAGGTACTTGGCCTCACGACGATCCACACGCAGCACGTCACCCTCCTCGATGAAGAGCGGAACCTGCACGGTTGCGCCGGTCTCGAGCCGAGCGGGCTTGGTGCCGCCCTGCGACGGGTCGCCCCGGATCCCGGGCTCCGTCTCCACCACCTCCAGCTCGACGAAGAAGGGGAGCTCGACGCTGATGACCCGTCCGTCGTGCACCAAGCCGTCACACTCCATGCCTTCCTTGAGGTAGCGGAGCTGATCGTCACCGATCACCTCACCAGGGAGCGGGATCATCTCGTAGGTGCGCTGCTCCATGAAATAGTAGTGATCCCCATCTCGATAGCTGTATTGCACGGGACGATGCTCGAGGTAGACCTCGTTCACCCTTTCGCCCGCGCGGAGCGTGCGATCGAGCACCTGGCCCGTCAGCACGCTCTTCAGCTTCGTGCGCACAAACGCCCCGCCCTTCCCCGGCTTGACGTGCTGGAAGTAGGTGATCGTATACAGCGTACCTTCTATCTCCAGAACCATCCCGTTCCGGAAGTCAGCCGTCGACGCCATACCGAATCGGAGCTCAGTCGCTACGTCCACTCGCGCGTGGGTTCTGCGGAGCCCGTAACACCGCCACGAGCCCTTCCAGACCGAGCCGGTAGCTGCGCGGCCCGAATCCGGAGACGACGCCCAGGGCGGCGCCGCTCAGGTAGGAGCGCTGACGGAACGACTCGCGGGCGGCCGGGTTGGAGAGGTGAACCTCCACGAACGGACGTCCGACGCCCACCAGAGCGTCCCTCAGGGCGACGCTCGTGTGGGTGAGCGCGCCTGGATTGACCACAAACCCGTCCACGCGTCGAGCCGCCTCCGCGATGTAGTCGAGGAGCGCGCCTTCGGAGTTGGACTGGAAAAACTCGAGCTGTGCACCCAACTCCTTGCCGGACGCCTCCAGCTCTCCATTGATGTCGGCGAGCGTGCTCGTCCCGTAGATCTCTGGCTCACGTTGCCCGAGAAGCTGGAGATTGGGGCCGTTAACGACCGCAATTCTCACTGCCTTAGACTCTTGAGCCAATCGCGGAAGGTCTCCAGATCGTCGTCCTCGGCCTCGCTCGCACGCTGCGGCGACTCGAATTCCTCACTGGCACCCTCCGCCCCTGGCTGTGCCGCGGCCGCTCGACTGCTCCCTCTAACCTGCTGTGCCCCGTCATCTCTCTCGGCCGCGGCAGCCGGCTCTGCTGGGGGCGGAGCCTCCGTATCGATCTCCCACGGGAACAACTCATCCGCGCTCGCTGCGGCTGCCGCCGGAGGAGGGGGCGGCGCCGCGACGGACTCCGGCACCGGCGTTGCCATCCAGGGCTCGTCGGTGCTCGTGTACTCTTGGATCTCTTCCACCGCCCCGGCGGTTGCGCCAGCCTCGCTCAGAGGAGTCGGCTCGGCAACCGGCTCCGTCTTCGTCGGCGCGGCCGGCGAGGGCGTCCAGCTCAGCAAGCCCTCGAAGTAGGCGGATATCGAAGGACCATCGTCCGCAGCTTCGTCTGCGACGGCACTTTCCGGCCACGCGAACGGCGTCGCCAGATCTCCCGTCTCCTCCGGGCCGCTGGCCCAGTGCTGGGCAAGCACCTCGACCGCGTCTTCCTCTTCGAGCTCGCCGATCTCGACGGCCGGCTCCTCAGCGACCACGATATCGCCCGGTGTCACGGCGGTCGTGGGGCTGGGAACCGCTGCACCACGCTCTACGACCCCCGGCTTCGCTACCATCTCGGCTGCCGGTGGCACGACCGGCTCCTCGCGAGCTACGGCGGGCGCCCTCACGTACACGAAAACCTTCAGCTCGATCTCTTCGAGTCGGCTGCGCACCTGGGCGTCGTCGGGTCGCTGGTTCAGGAGCCTCTCGTATACCATGAGGGCCCGGTCGTAGAG
>JACQVC010000041.1 GCA_016209995.1 Gemmatimonadota bacterium | reverse complement strand
TCCCGAAGTAGATGCCGGCCGCGATGAAGAGAAGCAGCAGGAGTAGGCCGAGCGCGCTCCCTCCCCTGCGGCTGTCCACTCGACTACCAGTTCGACTGTGCACCGTCGATGATCTTCTGGATGAGGAGGCGGAGAGCTTCGTCCCGGCCTCGATCTTCGGACTCGCTCGCCTCGCTGAACTGCCCTTGCGTCGTCACGTTGGAGCCTTCCCAGAGGATGACGTTCTGGCTCAGGTCGATGATCTGCACATCGATGGTGATCGTCACCTGACGCTGGAGCACTTCGGCGCGCCCAGCGGCGGCGTCGCCCCGGTAGAGGGGCGCCTCGAGTGCGTAGCGCGTAATGGTCCCACGCATGACCGCGTCCGCGACATCTTCGGCGGCGGTACGCACTCCCAGGGATCGCGGCACTTCGCGCAACAGCTGGTCGTAGAGCTGCTGGGTCAGATCCAGGCGCGTGGTCCGATTCTCGAACGGAATGATGGCCACGGTCCGGATATGGCTCGGGAAGCCGCCCGCCGCACGCAGGCTGTAGTTGCAGCCCGTCGCCGTGACGGCGACCGAGACGCTAGCGACCCAGATCCCAGATGTCCGGCGGATACGAGTCCACATTCTCGATCGTCCTCAGCTCCAGCGTCAGCTCGCGGTACGCGCGCAGGTCCCGATAGGTGGCGCGCCGCGGGAAGCGTGACTCCGCGGCGGGGGTCAGCTCGACGCGCTCGACGGAGCGGCCTCTCTCCTGTCGCTCCAGCCAGCGCAAGCTTCGCCCGTCAACTCCTCCTTCAAGCATCGTGCCGTCGTCTGCTACGAGGTACTGCAGCCGGATCTCGCCATCGGAGCGCCGTTCGCCGCCCTGTAACGCAGCGCTGCGATCCGGTCGGAACACGCCGAGCGTCGCCCAGAAAAGACTGGGAGGCGGTACCGGCAGGGCCAGCGCGGACGGGGGAAGCCACACCTCGTCCCGGATGACGACTGCGCGTGCCACGGTTTCCCCTCCCGTGGAAAACAGGTCAATGCGCGCTCGATCCGGCCCTTCGATTCGGGCCACGCCGCGTCCCCGGAACCGCGCGGGTCCATCCAGCAGCGTCCAGTCGAAGACGATGCGGAAGGCGCCGGACAACTGCGTGGCATGCTCGACGGCGAGCGCCGCTTGGTGGGCGTCGAACGCGAGTGCCGGAGCTGGTGGCGGTGGCAGCGGCCGTGGCTGACCGCAGGCCAGCCCCGACACGAGTGCGCACACCACGAGCGAAGACCAGCGCGCTGCAGCGCCGCCAAGCTCGGCAAGGGGGTCCACGGTACGCATCAGCCTCTATCGTATCAGTAATCCAACGCTGCGGAGAAATCCACAAGAAAGCCCGGGATGGCCGGGGGAGCCGGTGACTTCGCTGTTGGCCCGACCCTGCTGGGGGCTGCCGAACCTGTAAGCGACATCGCTCGATACCTCAGTCTTCCAGAGTCCGGAGTGGGTGTGCGGGTCTCGGGTTGGAATCCGGAGCTTACCCGACGTTGAACCCGCACGCCTGCTTGAAGTTCCCGTCTGGCGCGGCCGCGTGGCTCCCGCTTATGCGCCCTTGTGGGCGGTGGGGGGCAGGTCTAGGTTCTTCACCTTCGATGCCTCCGAAGCTGTCTCAGAAGCCCTGCTACGTGGCCAGTGACGTTCACCTGGGCGCTGTGCCCCGGGGAACGGAGCAAGCCTTTCTGAGGTGGCTCGAGTATGTGGCCACGGAAGCGTCCTCGCTCATTCTGGCGGGCGATCTCTTCGACTTCTGGTTCGAGTACCGGCGCGTCATCCTTCGCGAGCACTTCCGTGTGCTGGCGGCGCTGGCGGCGCTCGCCGATGCCGGCGTGCCGATCCTGCTGGTCGGCGGCAACCACGACTGGTGGGGCGGCTCGTTTCTGAGGGAGATCGGTCTGGACTTCCGGCCCGACGGGGCGGTCTTGGACGTGGTCGGGCAGCGAGCCTTGGTCGCCCACGGAGACGGACTGGCTCCCGAGGACCGCGGCTACCGTGCATTACGGAGGGTACTGCGATCGCGAATCACCCGCTGGGCCTTCGGCTGGGTCCATCCGGATGTGGGAACGTGGATCGCCAATCAGGTATCGGATACCGATGCGGAGGGACCGCCGGCCACGGAGCGGCAGATCCGCCTGGCCGCGGCCCTCGAGGAATGGGCCGTGCAGCATCTACGCGCGCATGCCGAGCTGAGCCTCGTGATCCTCGGGCACGCTCACATGCCCTGCGTCCGCGAAGTCGATTCCGGCCGGTACTACGTGAATAGCGGGGACTGGGTCCACCACCGCTCGTACGTCGTCCTCGAGGAGGAGCGCGCACCGCGGTTGGAGCGGTGGGAGCGCGGCTAGGCTCCCCGTGCCCCCGGCCGGGAGCCTTAGCGTGGAAGCCGCAGCGGAATGCGCACGCCGAGCTCGACCCGGTGGTCCGCTCGCAGCGAAGCGACGGGTTGCGGGAAGCCAGCGAGGTGGGCCGAGACGTAGGCGTCGGCTCCCTCGAGCAGGAAGAAGAAAGCCGTGAGGGCGATCCAGTCCTCGAGCTGCTGCTCGCGCGCGGCGACAAGACGGCGAACCCCCACCACGCCCGCATCATCCTCGAGTGCCGCGTCGATCGAATCCGGGTTGGTCACACCCTGAGACTGAAGATCACGCAGCACGTCATTCGTGCGGCTGCGTTCCAGCTCTCGGGCCCGACGCAGGAAGGTGACGGTTTTGAAGAGCATCCAGCCCGTGCCGCCGTCCACCAGCACGTAAAACGCGCCGCGACCGTAGGCGCCGACCGATGCGTGTCCCCAACCGGGTACGGCCAGCGCGCGCAGGAAGGCGCCGAAGGGCGAAACCGGGCCGGCGGATTGTGAGCCCAGCGTGTCCGCGGGCTGAACCGGCGTCTGGATCGAGGGTGTCGCGGCTACGCCCGTCGTGTCGGCAATCAAGGTGGTGTCAGGTCGTTGGGCGTCGACCGGGGTAGCGAGCGACGCAACCAGCAGAGCGGCGGCGAAGCCAAGGCGAAGGGACCCCGCCATCAGCCTGTCTCCACAGGACTCACCCCACGCGACGTTCGTTGCGTGGGGACCCCGCGCCGCGTATGCGCGTCCGGCTGCGTGAGCACCGGCAGTCTGGCGGGGAGCAGCTCGACCTCGAGCTCCGCAACGGATTGGCCAGCCAATTCTCCGTCCATCTCGAAACGAAACGGCTCGCCGGAACTGGTGACGCGTGCACAGCGAAGCCGCCTCATGTGAACTTCGCTCAACTGCGTGTGCCGTCCCCTCATGACCAGGGGCAGGTAACGGGCGATCTGCGGCAGGGTCAGCCGTCGAACCCAGCAAAGGTCCAGTTTCCCGTCGTCGGGCAGCGCATCGGGCGTCAGCAGGAATCCTCCGCCAGCCGAAGGACCTACCGTGAACGCGGCGATCAGCGCCTCGCCAGCGAGGGTCTCGCCGCCTTCGATGTGGATGCGCAGATGCACGGCGCGGAAACGTGCGAGCGCGACGAGGAGCGCCGCGAGGTACTGGGCCAAGCCCGGAAGACGGTGGAAGCGCTCACGCTGGCGGAGAACCTCCGTGTCCACGCCGATTCCCAGCAGATTCACGAAGTAGCGCGTATGCGCGCTCCAGCGGACGCGTCCCACGTCGAAGCGGCGGACGCGGCCGTGGCGCAGCAGGTCGATCGCCTGTTCGACGCTTCGGGGCACGCCGACCATGCGGTAAAAGTCGTTCCCCGTCCCAACAGGTACGATGGCCAGCGGCGGGGGTTCCCCACTCGACTGCAGCAGACCGTTCGCCACTTCGTGCACGGTGCCGTCCCCGCCGACCGCTACGATCGCAGTACCCTGCCCACTCGCGAGGCTCGCTGCGAGCTGCGTCGCGTGACCGGGTCCCTCCGTTACGTGCAGCGTGTAGCGGACCTGACGTCGGCTCAACGCCGCTTCCACACGCTGCCGTATGCGGGCTCCGGCCCCGTGATTCGAGGCGGGGTTCAGGATCACGGCTACGGGTTCGGACACCGTTCGCTCGACAGACCGTGCCGACAACGTCGCCATGGATTCCTGCGACCTACGTGGGGGCAACCCCCGACACGATCCCTTGCTTCGGGACTGTGTAATGGAGCACGCATCCCAGCCGGGATGTGCGTC
>JACQVC010000295.1 GCA_016209995.1 Gemmatimonadota bacterium | reverse complement strand
GGCGTATACGGCTCGGTAACGAACTCGCGCGGCAACGCGACGACCAACGCGGCACCCGCGAGGCTGAGCGCAGCGAGCAATACGAAAGCTCGGGGTCCCCGGAACGGCGCCACCAGCTTCGTGTCCACCGAGACGGATAGGAAGGACAGGTACTGCGGGATGAGGGCCAGCGTCGTCGCCGTGGCCAAAACGCCTAGTGCGTAGGCAGCCGTCCGGCTCCCAACCAGAAAGATGAGCCCCGACGAGGCTGCAATGAACAGACCCTCGAGCAGCAGCACCACGAAGAGCCGCCGGTTCACAGAGCGATCGGGCCGCGTGCGCAGGACCACCGCGGCCGCAGCCCATGCCACCACCAGCGTGACCGTGCTCGGGACGGCCCACCAAGACCAGTTCAGTTCCATGTTCCCGAGTTGATTTCAGAAAGTCCGCGGTCAGAGTAGACCTGGCGGTGACGGTGAGCAAGGCACGAGGCGGTTGGCGCGGAACTCCGACCAAACAACACGTCTCACGTGTACACGCGAGGGCCTTCGCTAGAACAAACGCTCATCCCACGGCACGGCGAATGGATCCGAGACCTTCACGCGGCGCGCATGCGGATGCGATGGGTTGATGAGGACGCTCTTGCCCACGGGGCGAGACGGCACCGCCGGCACGACCAGGACCGCGGATCTCGTTTTCTCTAGCCATGTATCGCCGAACGCCAGCGCAGCCGGCGAGTCCCTCGCATCCCACCCAGGTAGCGCTGCGGCGTCCATCGTCTCCACCAGTTCATCCGGGATATCGATGCGCACTGCGTGATGCGGCCCCGGGAGAGTGCGCGGTCGCAGCGAGTGCGCGAGGATCTCCAGGATTGCTCCGGCGAAGGTGTCTGACGCATAGATCACGGCGCACCCGCGCGAGGTCCATCGGCCACCATGGAGCCTGGCGCCTTCGCCATCGTAGGGCGGGTGGCGGCGCTTCGAGACGCGCCAGGCGACCAGCATTAGACGGGCAGGGCGTACTCGATCTTTACGAGCAGATCCTCGACCTGTCGCAGCCCCAGGTCGCTGCGGGCGAGGTCCACGGGACGTGCATCGTCCAGCTGCGGCTGCGAGCTGATGAGAAACTCGTGGGCGTGTTGCGGATCCTCCCACACCGCTTCCGCCAGCGCGGTCAGGCGGGCCAGACGCTCCACGCGCTCACTCTCTTCCGGGCTCAATCGCACACGCCGACGGTGGAGGGTCGTCTTGGGGACGATGCGATGCTTGAGCTGTGTGGCCTCAGAAGTCTCACCGGCGACCCGGCGCACGGTCTGCTCGAGAGCCTCGACCGGCAACCCTTCCTCGACGGCCTCGCGGAGATCTGCCACCGTGCGAATCCGCCGCTTCAGCGTGCGCTCGCCACCCAGGATCCGAGCGATCTGTGGTGCGCTGACGGTCATGCGACCCTCCCCCTTGTTCCATCTGGTTCTATAATGCGATCCAACTGGAACCGACGCAAGAGGCTTGAAACGGAAGGGACCCATGGGTGCTCCTAGCTCGAGCTCAGCGTCCATCTGTCGGCACCGTCGTCTCTAGACAGCTTGATGGGGAAGCTAGGGCTTCGGCCGGGTTGCGGGAATGCTGCGATGGACCTCCAGCTGCGTCCAGCTGCCAGAATAGTGGAAAGTGACTGGCTGCGCTCCTAGATTGCAGCGCGGCACTGGGAATGGTGGCACGGCGATACGTAGCCGTTGTCACCTTCGATGATACTCGGGCACCGGCTGACGAGGAGGATGCATGCGTAAGAGTCTGATCGTATCGGGCGTCGGAATCGCGCTGGTGAGCGGGCTGGCCCTGAGCCAGGTGCCTAGGCGGCCCCACCTGAATCCAGTCGTGGATCTGCTCGCTCAGAAGAAGCCCGTCTTCGGCATCTACGCGCCACGCAACGCCCGGCCCGGTGGACGCGGCGGGCGAGAGGCGGCGGCCGCGTCGCAGGGCCCGGTCCGCCAGCCGCTGGAGCTGGCGCGGGAGGCGATCGCTTACAAGGCCGCCGACTACCTCTTCGACGGCAGCATGGAGGGCGGCCTAGTGGGCGCGCTGGCGGCTTTCGCGGCGTTTGCTCAGGCCTGGCAGCAGGTCGGCCCGCTCAGCCGGTCACCGTCCCCTCGCCTGACGCACGCGCTGTTCGTGAAGTCCCCCGCGCTAGAGCCTGGTGTGGCCGCGGACATTTACCGCCAGCTCAACCTGGGGGTCAGCGGCCTCATGTTCCCCAAGGTCGAGAGCGCGGAGGCGCTGCGCCAAGCGCTCGCGGCGATGCGGTTCCGGTCGAAGGGCGGCACGCGCCCGGATGCCGATCTCGGCGACGCCCCGGCGCGCTGGGGGTTGTCGGCAGACGAATACCGCCGGAAGGCTGACCTCTATCCATTGAATCCGGAAGGTGAGCTGGTCGGCTGGGTCATCGTCGAGAGCAAAGTGGGCCTGGCAAACCTGCGGCAGATCGCCGCGGTGCCGGGCATCGGCGTGCTCTGGCCCGGCGCCGGCACGCTGCGCGGCGTGTTCTCGACGACCAACGCGAACGGCGAACGCGTGGTGGATCAGGCTGCATGGGAGGCCGCGATCCAGCAGGTGCTGGCCGCGTGCAAGGAGTTCAAGGTCCCGTGCGGCTATCCGGCGAACGCGGACGACATCGAGATGCGGATGAAGCAGGGCTTCAGCGTGTTCGTGATGAACTGGGGCGAGCCCGGTTTCAAGGCGATCGACATCGGTCGGCGCGCTTCCAACCGAACCATTACCAGCCAGTAGCGAGGACAGCCGTATAATTGCCGTTCTCGCGGCGGGCGACAGTCGTCTCGGCGCGTTCTTCAGAGAGGCTATCGATGACAGAACGTCACGCTCTTCGCTCGTTCACCCTGGTGGCTGC
>JACQVC010000286.1 GCA_016209995.1 Gemmatimonadota bacterium | reverse complement strand
GTTCACGATGGCGTGGTTGACGAACGTCACCTCCTCCTGGACCTTCTTATACCAGCGTTTCGCGTTCTCCTCGTACGGGTCGTAGAACGCCGAGTTGGCGCCGAGGGTCGCCAGAAACGCCGCCTTGTAGTCGGGGCTTCGGCCGATCCAGCCGTAGGTGATGCGCGCCCATTCGGCGATGGCGTCGCGCGCGCCGACGAGATCTTCGGCCGTGCGCGTCGCCCGGTAGAACCGGTGCGTATAGCCCCCGTTGCCAGTGTCGGTGTCGATGGTCAGCGTGGCTCGCCGGGCGGGATCGTGGAGCGCGTCGTACAGCCGCGCGATCATCCGGACGGTGTTGCGGAACGCCGGGTGCGTCGTCACGTCCTTGACACGCTCGCCGTAGATGTAGATCTCCCGGCTGTCGCGGACACTGTCCAGGTACTCGGCGCCGGTGAAGGGCTTGGTGCGTCCCGCCGTTTCGACCGCCATGCTCGTTATCCCTCCAGTTCGCGGCCCCGTTGCTCCCAGTCCGCCATGAAGCGGAAGACGTTCTCTTTGGGAGGCTGGGGTGAGAACGTTTCCAGCCACCGAACCGGCTGGCTCCCCGTGTTGGCGAAGGCGTGGACGCAACCGACCCCGGTCCAGAGCACGTCGCCCGGCTTGGCCTTGTAGCGCTGGTCGTCCAGCGTCGCTTCGACCTCGCCGCTCAGGATGAAGTACGCCTCCTCGTAGGCGTGGTCGTGGGCACCGAGGCTCACACCCGGCAGGTACTCGATGAGCAGCAGCCGATGGTGAATGGCCCCGAAGGCCTCGTCGATGAGCCACTTGAGGAAGACGCCCTTCAGGCCGCCCGAACTGATGCGCCCCTCCTCGCCCTTCGGAATCTGGCCGACATCGAAATGCCCGAGCAGGTGACCGTCGGGGCGGTCCGGGCCGAGCGGGCTCGCCGCGCGCGGGCTGAGGCCGCCCTTCTGGAAGAACGTGTCGCGCTCCTGGCCGAGCGGTTTGGGCTGCGGCGCCGCCATCTGCAGCCAGCGGACTGGTGTCGAGCCCGTGTTGCGCCAGGCGTGGCGCGTGCCCACCTTCAGGGCGCCGAGGTCCCCGGGGCCGAGGAGGTAGGTCTGCTCGCCGATACCAAGGACCGCCTGCCCCGACAAGAGGTAGAAGCTCTCCTCGTACGCGTGCACGTGTGGTGCGATCGTGCCGCCGGGCGCCAGCTCGTCGATACTCAGGCCGGTGTGCAGCGAGCCGGTCGCGTGGTCCACCAAGGCGGCATGCGTGTAGCCCTCGCTGTGGCCGTCGTAGGTGGGGTGGGGGGCGAGCGCGCGATCCTCGAAGGTGCCGAAGTAGTGCATAGGGGGTCCTGATGATGAGCCCGCGGTTCCTGATCGGTCGAAGGAAAACTATACACCCGGGGGCTGCCTGGCGCGCCAGTTTCTTGACAGCGTGCGGCCGCCGGTGGTAGAAACACCAAGACTTTCGGAACAGATATTCCGATAATCGGAACACTCGTGCTGTCCAAGGACCAGTCCCGCACCGTCGGACACGCCCTCGACGTGCTCGAGGCCTTTCAGAGCGCCGGAGACCTGGGCGTGTCCGAGACGGCACGCCGCCTGCGGCTGCCCAAGACCGTCATCCATCGGCTGTTCACGACGCTCGAGCGGCGCCAGTACGTGCGGAAGGACGCACGATCGCGGCGCTACGTCCTGACGCTGAAGCTGTGGCAGGTCGGCGCCTCGGCGATGACGCGCGCCGACCTGCCCGCTCTGGCCCGGGAGACCCTCGAGGGCCTGGTCCTCCAGACCGGCGAAACGGCCTATCTGTCGGTGCGCGACGGTCAGGAGGTGGTCTGGGTGGCCAAGGTGGAGGGACGCGAGCCGCTGCGCGTCTATGTCGAGGTGGGCAGCCGCGCGCCGGCGCACTGCACGGCATCGGGCAAGGTGCTGCTGGCCTTTGCGCCCGACGTGGTGCGGAGCCGCGCCGCCGCCGCAGGGCTCCTGAAGCTGACACGTCGGACGCTCACCGACCCCCGGCGCCTGGCGCGCGAACTGCGGTGCATCCGGGCGACGCAGGTGTCGTTCAATCTCGGCGAGCGGCGCGACGACATCGGCGCCGTGGCGGCCCCTGTGTTCGACGCCGGCGGCCAGGCCGTCGCCGCGGTGGGGCTGTCGGGGCCGCTGACCCGGTTTTCCAGGGCCCGCTGCCGCGCCCTCGGCGCGATCGTGCTCGGCGCCGCCCGCGAACTGTCCTTGCGCCTCAATTCAGAGGCGCTCCCGTCACCGCGAAGGAGTCGGAACCATGGGGCATAAGTTTCTGGTCCACGCGCCGGGCGACAGCGTCGGCGTCGCCGTCGAGCCGATCCGGGGAGGCGAAACCGTCGAGGGAGTGGTGCTCGAGGATGATTCGACCGTGCGCCTGAAAGCGGCCGACGACATCCCGCTCGGGCACAAGATCGCACTGGCCGCCGTCAAGCCGGGGGACCCCGTCGTCAAATACGGTGAGCCGGTCGGGCGCGCGACGGCCGCCATCGCCCCGGGCACGCACGTCCACGCCCACAATCTGAAGAGCGCGAGGTGGTAGCCGTGGAACCGACGATTCTGGGGTACCGACGCGACGATGGCACGTTCGGCGTCCGCAATCACGTCATCGTCCTGCCGCTCGACGACTTGTCGAACACAGCGGCTGAAGGCGTGGCCAAGCTGATTCCCGGCACTCTGGCGATTCCGCACCCGTACGGACGACTCCAGTTCGGAGCGGATCTCGACCTGCACTTCCGCACGCTCATCGGGACTGGCAGCAACCCGAACGTCGCCGCCTGCATCGTCATCGGGATCGAGCCCAACTGGACCAAACGCGTGGTGGACGGGATCGCGACGACCGGGAAGCCCGTGGCGATGTTTTCCATCGAGGGGGCCGGCGACCTGCGCACGATCGAACGGGCGTCGCGCACGGCGATGCGGATGCTGCAGCAGGCGAGCGAGCAGCCGCGCGAGCCGGTCGAGTTTGCGACGGCCACCGTCAGCATGAAGTGCGGCGAGTCGGACACGACGACCGGCCTGGCCTCGTGCCCGTCGATGGGGCAGTTCGCCGAGCGCCATACCGCGCGGGGCGGCACGGTGCTCTTCGGCGAGACGTCGGAGTTGACCGGCGGCGAGCACATCGTCGCCGGCCGGATGGCGACGCCCGCGCTGCGGGACCGCTTCCTGCAGCGGTACAAGGACTATGTCGGCTTCATCGAGTCGCAGGGCGTCGACCTGCTGGGATCGCAGCCCACGCAGGGAAACATCGCCGGCGGGCTCACGACGATTGAGGAAAAGGCGTTCGGGAACATCCAGAAGATTGGCAAGTGCCAGGTCGTCGGCGTGCTCGACCCGGCGGTGGCGCCGAGCGGGCCTGGGCTGCACTTCATGGACACCTCGTCGGCCGCTGCCGAGTGCATCACGCTGATGGCCGCCGCCGGAGCGGTCATCCATCTCTTCGCGACGGGGCAGGGCAATATCGTGGGGCACCCGATCGTGCCGGTCATCAAGATCTCGGGCAATCCCCACACCGTCGAGACCATGAGTGAGCACATCGACGTCGACGTCACGGGCCTGCTGCGCCGTGAGATGACGCTTGCGCAGGCCGGCGATGTGGTCATGCACGCCGTCTTGCGGACCGCTCGTGGCCGCCTGACCGCCGCCGAGGCGCTCGGGCATCGCGAGTTCGTGCTGACCAAGCTGTACCGGAGCGCGTAGGGGAAGACGGAAGAGGGCTGACTGGAGACAGCTGAGGAACGGAAGGCCGAGAGCTGAATGAATTACGCGCAGGTGCGCCACGTCGCTGCCGAGCTCTACGTCCGGGCGCTCAAGCTGATCCCGCCCGACGTGACGGCGGCGATTCGGCGCGCCCACGATCTCGAGACCTATCCGGGCGCGAAACAGATTCTCGCCACGATCCTCCAGAACGTGCGGGTGGCAGAGGAGCGCAACCTGATGGTGTGCCAGGACACCGGCATCCCCATCTACAAGGTGCGGATTGGCGCGAATCTGGCCATCGACGGCGTGCGGGTGGCCGACGCGATTCGGGAGGGCGTGCGGGAGGCCTGCACGGGGCACCCGTTCCGTTCGAGCATCTGCCATCCCCTGACCCGGCGTAACCGGCCCGACGGCACCGGCGAGCACATTCCGATTATCGATTTCGCGTTCGACGCCGGGCTCGACGCCCTCGAGCTGCGCATGATGCCCAAGGGGTCGGGCTCGGAGAACATGACCTGGATGAAGATGCTCGTGCCGGCCGACGGGACCAACGGCGTCAAGCGCTTCGTCCTCGAGTGCGTGCTCCGGGCGGGAGGACAAGGGTGCACGCCGTCGATCGTCGGCGTCGGCGTCGGCGGCACGGCCGAGTTGTGCGTCAAGCTGGCCAAGGAGGCGCTCTTCCGCCCGGTCGGGCAGCCGAACCCGGACCCGGATATCGCGGCGATCGAGCGGGAGCTGCTCGTGGCGATCAACAAGAGCGGAATCGGGCCGATGGGGCTCAAGGGCGACACGACGGCGCTCGCCGTGCACATCGAATCGGCCGACACGCACATCACGATGAATCCCGTTGCCGTCAACTCGCAGTGCTGGCGGAGTGAGCGGGCGAGCGCGCGGATCTATCCGGACGGACGGGTGGAATACGGATACTAGGCCATGGACTACCGCCTGACGCCGCCGCTCTCGGAAGCCGATGTTCGCCAGCTGCACGTCCGGGACACGGTGACGCTCGACGGCGTCATCTACGGGATCCGTGACGC
>JACQVC010000297.1 GCA_016209995.1 Gemmatimonadota bacterium | reverse complement strand
GTGCTGCTCCTGGACGAGACGCCGCTCTCGCTAGGAATCGAGACGTTGGGCGGCGTCATGACGACGCTGATTCAGCGGAACACCACGATCCCGACCAAGAAGACGGAGGTCTTCTCGACAGCCGAGGACAGTCAGACCACCGTGGAGATCCACGTGCTGCAGGGCGAGCGCCCCCTGGCGTTGGACAACCGCACGATCGGCCGTTTCCAGCTGACGGGTATCCCGCCGGCGCCGCGGGGTGTTCCGCAGATCGAGGTCACCTTCGACATCGATGCGAACGGAATCCTGAACGTTTCGGCCAAGGATCGCGCCACGGCGAAGGAACAGAAGGTGCGGATCGAGGCCTCGAGTGGCTTGAGCGAGCAGGAGATCGAGCGCATGGTGAAGACGGCGGAGAGCCACGCCGAGGAGGATCGCACGCAGCGCGAGAAGATCGAGGCCCGCAACCAGCTAGACTCGCTGATCTACCAGGTCGAGAAGGACTCGAAGGAGTGGGGCGACAAGCTGAGCGCCTCCGCGAAGTCACGGCTCGATGAGGCCGTCCAGCGCTCGCAGGAGACGTTGAAGCAGGATCTCGACGCCGCGAAGCTCCGTTCGGCTCGGGATCAGCTGATGCAGGCGTTCAGCGCCGCCGGCCAGGAGATGTACCAGAGCCAGGCGAGCACTGCGGGCGCGGCCGCCCAGGAGGCCGCGAGTGGGGCCGGGGAGGCGGCCAAGACCGGTGAGGCGCCGCCGCGCGAAGAGGTTGTCGAGGCGGACTACGAGATCGTCGACGAGGAGAAGTAAGCTCCCCACTCCCATCCCCTCCCCGGCGGGTTCGCGGGTTGGCGGGTGAGCGGCTCAGAGCTGAGGCACCTTGCCGCTGCATGAGTCAGGTGACCGGGCAACTCACCAGGCGAAGGGACGCATCCAAGGTCGAGGGACGCAGAACCGGTGAGCGATCGCGATCCAGTCTAGCAACCTGGATCATCGAAGGATGAGACGGGGTAGCTAGGACGGGTGGCGCGGGGGAACCAAGCCGCTAACCCGCGAACCCGCACAGGACAAACTTAACGTAGCCGAGGATGGTGCTATGGTAGACCCGCTGAGGACGAAAGCAAAAGTCATATTCTTCGTCGCGTTGGCATTCGTGTTCGGGGTTGGTCTCGCGAGCAGCCTGCAGTGGACGGCGGGCTCGTATGCGGGCCCCGCCCTGCTCCAGTCCGGCAGCGCGGCGCCCAAGGTCTCCGAGGACGTCATCGCGCCGGCGCTCGCCCTGAACCGAGCGTTCGAGGCGATTGCAGATGCGGTAACGCCCTCGGTGGTACGGATCGAGTCGGAACGCGCGCTGAACGCAACGGCGACGCGCCGTACGGTGCCGAACATTCCGGAAGAGTTCCGCCGCTTCTTCGACTTTCCGCTGCCGGACGATCAGACGCCCGTGCCGCAGCTTGCGGGAGGCACGGGCTTCATCGTTTCCGAGGATGGCTACGTCCTGACGAACAACCACGTGGTGTCGGGAGCCGAGAAGATCCGAGTGTGGCTGCAGGACGGGCGCTTCTTCAATGCCCGCATCATCGGGACCGACCCCACGACGGACGTGGCCGTGATCAAGGTGGACGCGACGAGCCTGCCCGCCGTGGCCTTCGGCGACTCCGACGCGGCCCGCATCGGTGAATGGGTTGTCGCCATCGGCAACCCGGGCATCGGCGGCAGCCGGCTGGATTACACCGTGACGGCAGGTATCGTGAGCGCGAAAGGGCGCTCGCTGGGCATCATCGGGCGCGAGCTGCAACAGAATCAGGACATGAACGAGATGGCGGGGTACGGCATCGAGAACTTCATCCAGACCGACGCGGCCATTAACCCAGGGAACTCGGGCGGCCCTCTGGTCAACCTGCGCGGCCAGGTGATCGGCATCAACACCGCCATCGCCAGCCGTACGGGCTACTACGAGGGTTATGGTTTCGCCATCCCGGTCAACCTGGCTCGGCGGGTCACGAGCGATCTCATCGAGTACGGCCGCGTACGACGGGCCTGGCTGGGCGTGAGGATCACACCGGTGTCGCCCGAAGACGCGGAAGTGTACAACCTGCCGCGGGTCGCCGGCGCTCTGATCAACGACTTCAGCGGGGAAGAGAGCCCGGCCCGCAGGGCGGGAATACAGCCCGGCGACGTCGTGGTTTCCGTGAACGGTGAGCCCGTGGAACACTCGGGCGAGCTGCAGCAACGCATCGCCAGCCATAGGCCCGGTGAGACCGTAACGCTCAGGGTCTATCGCGCGCGGCAGCCCCGGGACATTCCGGTACGTCTGGGCGAGGCCCCGTTCTCGGCCGAGACACCAACGACGGCGGAAGCTCCGGCTCCACCGGAGGAGAAGCTGGGCATCAACGTCGAGGACCTCACGCCCGAGACGGCCCGCCGACTCGGATTCCGGCGGCCGGGCGGCGCCGTCATCGTGGGTGTGAGCCCTTACAGTCCCGCAGCCCGCTATGGACTCGGGGCCGGCCCGCTCCGGATCGTCGAGATCAATGGTCGGGCGATGTCCAACGCGGCAGACGTCAAGAGTGCACTGGAGTCCGTGGGGCCGGGTGATATCGTCTCCCTCGTGGTGGAGACGCCCGATGGCACGAGCCGGATCGTGAATATGAGGATACCGGCGTAGCCCGGCCCCGCCCGGCCACTCCGGCGGGTTCGCGGGTTGGCGGGTTCGCGGGTGAGCGCCTCCCTGGGCGGCTGAAGCCTCGCGCTCAAGATCAACTCACATTGAGACGGCCTCTGTCGGACCGATCCGGCAGGGGCCGTGGTGTTCGGGGCACGAGCGGACGGGCTGCGAGAAGCCCAGGGCGCCAACCCGCCAACCCGCTAACCCGCTAACCCGCCAACCCGCCAACC
>JACQVC010000283.1 GCA_016209995.1 Gemmatimonadota bacterium | reverse complement strand
TATCACCTCATCCGCACCGTCGACGTAGCCTCGGGGACCGCGACGTTCCACGCTCCGGGCCCGGCACCCGACCAGCTCGCGGATCGTGTCGAGGCCGGCCCGGTCTGGTCGCCGGACGGGACGCACATGGCGTTCATCATGAACGCTACGCTCCACGTCCTGCCCGTCGACTCGAAGGGCGCGCCGTCGGGTCCAGCGGTCCAGCTGACCGACCACGTCGCGGACATGCCATCCTGGGGCGGCGACTCGCGCACGATCCTGTACGTGAGCAACGGCACGCTGCGGACGATCCAGCGCGACGGCTCCGGACAGCGCGACATCCCGCTCGACCTGACGTGGACGCAGGCGGTGCCACCAGGCCGTACCGTCATCCACGCGGGCGCATTGTGGGACGGCGTGAACCCGACCCTGCAACGCGACGTCGACGTCGTGGTCGTGGCCAATCGGATCCGCGAGTTGTATCCCCACCGTCCTCACGAGACCGCGGCGGACGACCGGCTCATCGATGCGACCGGCCTGACACTCATGCCGGGCCTGTGGGATGCGCACGTGCACCCGCGCACCAAGGATTCGATGGGACAGTTCATGGCTCTGTTCCTGTCGTACGGAATCACGTCGATCGCATCGATGGCCTGGGCCCCCTACCACAGTCTGCTGTTGCAGGAGTCGCTCGCTGCCGGCAAGATGGTGGGACCTCGCCTCTTCACCTCGGGCCCCCAGTACGAGGGCAACCAGGTCTTCTACAGCCAATCGCGTCCCATCAAGGACCAGCAGGTCATGGATCTCGAGATGGCGAAGGCGAGGGCGCTGGAGCTGGATCATCTGAAGGGGTACGTCCGCACGCCGGTCCGCTTCATGGCCGGCCTCGCGCGGACAGCCCAGGCCATGGGTGTCCCCACGGGCACGCACTTCCTGTCGCCCGGCATACAGACGGGTATGGGCGGCACCACACACCTCTCCGCGACTCAGCGCCTGGGGTACAGCTGGTCCCAGTCTCGCGCCGGTAAGAGCTATCAGGACGTGGTCGCCCTCTTCAGCGAAGGAGAATTCGACCTGACCACCACGCACAACGGACTGGCCCTGCTCGGGGACGACGCCGGCATGCTGGACGATCCTCGCTACCACTATTTGATGCCCGATCAGTACCAGAACGCGCTCGCCGCGCGCGCGCGGACGCCGCCAACGGACGCGGAGCGGGCGGCCATCGCGCGATCGGTCGAGAAGCCAGCAACGATCCTGAGGGCCGGCGGCCTGGTCGCGCTGGGCACCGACACGCCGCTAGCCGCGCCCACGTTCACTCTGCACATGGCGCTGCGGGCGCTGACTCCGACGCTCAGCACCCACGAGGCGCTGCAAACGGCGACCAGCAACGCCGCCCGCTTCAACGGAGTCGGCCACGAAGTCGGCACCGTCGAGCCCGGCAAGCTCGCGGACCTGATCATGATCCGAGGCGACCCACTCGCGGACGTGGCCGCGACGGCGAACCTCGAAATCGTCATGAAGAACGGCATCGCGCACACCGTCGAGGAAATCCTGAGACCCTACAGGGACGCCCCCGCCGCGAACGGGGGACCTCGGTAAAGACCCGCGAACCAGAGTGAGCGTACGAAAGGGGGGAACGCGAACCATGGAGAGAAGAGATTTCGTCGTCTCCGCGGCCGTTAGCGCAGTCGGTCTGGTCGGGACGGGTGCGGCAGCCTTTCCCCAGACGAGACCCGCGGCCGGGGCAGCCACACGCAAGATCCTGATCGCTGGTGGCGGATTCGGCGAAGCCTTCATCCGCTACATGGCATCGCTCACGGGGAAGGAGCGCCCCAGGCTCTGCTACCTGCCGACGGCCTCGGCCGACAGCCCGTCCGGCATCATCACGTGGTTCCAGAACTGCGCGCGACTCAACGTCGTGCCGTTCGTCCAGGAGAGCTTCATCAGCAGCTACCGGATGCAGCAGAGTTGGGAAGACGCCTTGCTCTCCATGGATGGCATCGTCGCCTCGGGCGGCAACACGTTGAACCAGCAGGCGATCTGGCGAGCCCAGGGCATCGACCGCGTGCTCAGGGAAGCCTGGGACCGCGGCATCGTGCTGGGCGGAGCCAGCGCCGGCTCGCTCTGCTGGTTCGAGGAGGGGACGACAGATTCCAGGCCGAAAGAGCTCACCAAGGTCGAGTGCCTCGGATTCCTGAGGGGCAGCCACTCCCCGCACTACGACCGCGAGCCGGAGCGTAGACCTACGTATCAAAGACTCATCGCGTCAGGCGAGCTGGAACCCGGCTACGCCTGCGACAACGACGCGGGAATCTACTTCGAGGACAACGAAGTCAGGCGAGTGGTCTCCACGCGTGCGGAGGCCAGGGTCTACTACGTCAGCGTGGTCGGCGGGCGCGTGGTCGAGAGGATGATGCAGCCGGAGAGGATCGCCTGAATAGCTTGCGTCGGCCGCCGCATGTGATCGTCCCAATCCATCATGGCCCCCGGGTTGCGCTGGAGGCAAATTGCTCGCCACGCGCCGCGAAGAGCACGTTCAGCGCACCACGCCGGATCCCGGATCACGCTGTGGACAAAAACGGGTACCAAGAGCTCGTAGAGTTTATCGCCCCGCGCTTCGACGAGGTCTTTGGACGCCTCACGAAGCTGGAGGTATCGTTCGAGCAGTTCCGCAGTGACTTTCGCGTGCTTGGTGAGGGCCTGAGTGTCGTGCGCGAGGGCTTGAGCGACGTGCGCAAGGGCTTGAGTGACCTGGGGCAAAAGGTGGACGCGCTCGGCAGCTCCGCGGGATCATCATAGCCTCGACACTCGCTCAAGAACCCGCAGGTCGACGTTCGCACTGTCCCAAAGCGCGGACGGCACATGTCCAGCCCAGAGGGTACCGCGCGCCGCCGCTGCCGCCTCTCGCCTTGATTCTCCTGGCGTTCCGCCCTACTCTAAGGATGGCATACGACTTGCCCGTCACCTTGGTGAACCACGAATAGTTGACGGGCCCTGCGCACGCCCGCTGCGCGGCCCACTCGCCAGGGAGGTAAGGATGAGACGCCAGGGGAGGTCGGTCGTGAGTCGACTGCTCCCGGCGGCGCTCGCCGCGGTGCTGGCGACCCCGGTCGGCGCACTCGCACAGGGCGGCGACGGCTACCTATTCCGGCGCCCCACCGTTCAGCTCCTGGTACGCGGCGGCTATGCCCTACCTCGTGCCGAGAGCGAGATCTTCGCTTTCACGCGCCAGCGGCTGACGGTCGACAAGCGCGATTTCTACGCCGGCGCGATCGGCGGAGAGTTGGACGTCCGGCTGTCGGAACGCGTCGACCTCGCACTCGGCATCGGCTACGCCCAGAGCACGGCACGCTCGGAGTTCCGTGACTGGGTCGACCAGGATGGCCTGCCCATCAAGCAGAAGACGATCCTCTCTCGTCTACCGGTGACCGCCGGGATGAAGGTGTACCTCAGTGACCGGGGACGCCGCATCAGCCGTTTCGCGTGGGTCCCATACAAATGGGCGCCCTACGTCGGTGCGGGAGCCGGTTGGGTTCATTACCGCTTCGAGCAGGATGGCGACTTCATAGACTTCGAGACGCTGGACGTGTTTTCCGACATCTTTACTTCATCGGGCACGACACCGACGGCACATGTGTTCGCTGGGCTCGACATGGCTCTGGGCGCTCAGTTCGTGCTCAGCGGTGAGGCGCGCTACGCTTGGGCGAGCACGCATATGAACGGTGACTTCGACGGATTCGACGCGATCGACCTCGCGGGCATGCAGGCGACGATCGGAATCGGCGTGCGGTTCTGATCGGTGGTGGATCGCATGGTAGAAGGGATGAAAGACATGAGCGAGCAACTCAGGACCCGTGGAACGGTCGTCCTTGGACTGCTGGCGTCTGCGCTCCTGCTGATCCCCGCGGTGCCCTCACGCATCGCGGCCCAGGAGATGGATCAGCGCTGGCTGCCCTGGCTCGGCTGCTGGCAGCCCGTCGGCGAAGCGAGCCAAGCACCGCTCCTCTGCCTGAACCCGCTCGGCGGCGAGACCGGCGTCGAGTTCGTGACGGTCGCGGACGGTCAGATCGTGTCGCGCGAGATCGTGCGTGCCGACGGGCAGGCGCGCCCGTCGACCCGCGAGGGCTGTGAGGGCTCGGACCGCTCGAGCTTTTCCGCCGATGCCCACCGCATATACGTGCGCTCCGAGCACGTCTGCGAGGGCGGCGTCCGGCAGACCGCGACCAGCATGATGGCGATGATCTCCCCCACCGAATGGGTGGACGCGAGCACGGTCGAGGCCAACGGTGAGCCCAGCACCTGGGTGCAGCGCTACCAGCTGGCCACGACGGCCCAGGCCGAGGCCGCAGGGTTCGCCGCCATCGCGGCCGAGCGAATGATGGCCGTCCGCGCCGCGCGGCGAGGCGCCTCCACGTCACCCGAGATCGACGATGTGATCGACGCCAGCGCGCAAGTCCACGCCAAGACCGTCGAGGCCTGGCTGGTCGAGCGCAACCGGCGCTTCGACCTCGACGCCGACAAGCTGATCCAGCTCGCGGACGCCGGCGTGCCCCCGAGCGTGATCGACGTGGTCGTCGCGGTGAGCCATCCCGATCGCTTCAGACTCAGCCCCGACCGGGAGTACGAGACCGTGGCCGAGGCGCCTCGCCGCCGTGAGCCGTTCGGCTACGGCTACGACCCCTATCGTTGGGGAATCGGGTACCGACCCTTCGGGTTCGGTTACTCGCCTTTCTGGTACTCTCCCTACTCGCCGTTCGGCTACGGCTACGGGTTCGGCCCCGGATACGGATACGGCTATGGGTACTACCCGGTGATCATCTCCGTCGAGCCGCGGGACCCCGGCGGCAGAGTCGTCAACGGCCGCGGTTACACACGCCCCAGGGGGGGCAGCGTGTCCCGTGACCCGGGCCCCAGCGTCCGAGACGGCGGGGGTAGCATAGGCTCGGGAGGCTCGCGCGGATCCGGTGGCGGCTCCGGCGGCTCCTCGACCGGCCGCACGGCCAGGCCGAGAGGCGGCACGTAGCCGACCGAGACCGAGAGATCACCAAAGCGCCGGGGGGCCGCTGCCTCCCGGCGCTTTCCTCATCGTCCTCACACCACTCCCGCAGCTTCTACTTCCTCCACTAACCCCACCGAGGGCGGTTATCGTGCGGGCCGCCCGGCTGACCAACATGACGACGCGCCGCGCGGGAGCAACCATCGGCCGGTCATGCCCAAATGGTGAGCCAGACAGTCGTCCGCCACGCTTTGGGTCGGGATGCGGACCTGAAACCGGGGTCAAACCGGTAATCACATGCAGATAACATAGAAACGACATGCACCCATGTACCAAGTGGATTAGGGCTTATTGCTGGACGTCAGGCATCCCACAGTTACTTCGTCACATAATGGTCATCTAAAGACGAGGTCATAACCTAGATCTAACCAGTATCCCATTAGTCGAATCGTATGGGAAACTTTTTTTGCTTGACAACTAAGTAGCTATCATCTAACAATGATATCGTTGACAGGGCAGGTGCGCGACGGAGTAGGGTTCCGCGCATGCCGCGGACGTCCTATGACGAGCGGTGGCCGGTCCCGCCGCGTCGCCAGCCCTACCTAAGCCTGCTTCGCGGAGGTAGCCTACGAATCGAGCAGACGTTGGAACTCCCAGAAGGCGCGTAGCAAGAACCGTCCCCCCAGCGCTCCAAGCCATCCGAGGGCCGTCAGCCATGGGTAGGGCGGTCATGCTCGCGGCGATCTCGTGGCTTTCAATTCCGCTCCCTTGATCCGTTTGGCGTAATCCACCCACCCCAACCGGAGGAGGCTCTCATGCGGGTCATCCGAGTATTAATAGGTTTTGCCCTGTTGTTAGGGGTCACATCCTGGTCGTCGGCCGAGGCCCAGCAAGCCACGGGCTCACTGACCGGCGTCGTGACGGACGGGGCGTCCGGCCGTCCGCTCTCGGCGGCCCAGGTGTTCATCGAGGGCACCGGCCTCGGCGGTCTGACGAACGCGTCCGGCCGCTACCTGATCGTGAACGTGCCGGCCGGCCAGCACAGGCTGCGCGTCGAGCGCATCGGCTACACGGCGGGCGTGCAGCAGGTCACGGTCACGGCGGGTCAGGCGACGGCGAGGGACTTCGCACTCCAGGAAG
>JACQVC010000288.1 GCA_016209995.1 Gemmatimonadota bacterium | reverse complement strand
CGGCTCCTCGAGTGCGCCCGTCTGGACTGTGGAGACGACGCAGAGCGCGATCTGGAGTCGGAAGTTCGGCATGGACATCGACATCAGCGGCACCCCGGAGTGCGAGCGGACCGGCGACTGCAACCTCGAGTATTTCCGGTGGCGACCGTACCTCAAGACGGGCTACAACCCCATGTACTCGGCGTCGGTGCGGGGTGGAGGTCAGAACCTCCAGTACTTCGTGTCAGGAGGGTTCGAGCAGAGCGAAGGGATGCTGGAGAACGAGCACGGCGAGAAGTGGCTGACCCGGGGGAACTTCAGCTTCACGCCAACGACCGGTCTTCAGATCCAATGGAACACCGGGTACACGCACTCATGGCAGCAGAACGTCTCGCAGTCTAATTCGCAAGGATACGGCCACAACGTTGTTCGCGGAATCGCGAACTTCTTCGCCGATGACCGGCCGGAGGTCGTCAACCGGATCCTCGACTACGACATTCAGTCGTGGATCGACCGGCTGACGACCGGGGCCACCTTTACCTACTCGGCCACGTCCGACCTCACGAACCGGCTGACTATCGGATACGACTTCATCCAGAAGGACACCCGGAACCTTCGCCCCTACGGGTTCTTCGGTGGTGTGGGTCAGCTGCTGACGCACAACTGGCAGAATAAGGTCCTCACCTTCGACTACGTGGGTACGTTCAGCTTTAACGTCACAGCGGGGATCCGGTCGAGCTTCTCCTGGGGCGGCCAGGCCGTAGGCGATGAGGACTACACGCTGCGGGGATGGGGCGAGAACTTCCCCGGGGCCACCGAGCCCACGGTGACGTCCGCAGCCTCCAGACAGGGGTTCGAGGAGCGCGCGAAGGTCTGGAACGCCGGCTTCTTCTTCCAGAACATCTTCGACATCCGCAACCGGTACTTCCTGACGGTCGGGATGAGGGCGGATGGGAACAGTGCCTTCGGCGAGGGTTTCGGCCTCCAGGTCTATCCGAAGCTCAGCGGCTCGTGGGTGATCTCCGACGAAAGCTTCTGGCGGCCCGCGTGGGGCACAGTCAAGCTCCGGGCCGCCTACGGCCAGTCCGGGCGCGCGCCCGGTGCGTTCGATGCGGTGCGGACCTGGACCGCGACCGGCTCTTTCCTGGGGAAACCAGCGTTCCTGCCGCTGAACCGCGGGAACCCTGATCTCGGTCCCGAGGTGACGGCCGAGGTCGAGGGCGGGTTCGACGCATCCTGGCTGGACGACCGGCTCCGGGTCGATCTGACGTACTACCGATCGACCACCAACAATGCCCTGCTGCCGGTAGCGGGGGTTGCCTCCGCGGGGTTTGCGGGAAACCAGCTCGAAAACGTCGGCACTCTCCGGAACAGTGGGATCGAGATTGCGGCCAGCGCGTCACCGATCCTGCGCAGCAACTGGGGCTGGGAGCTAGGGTTGAACGTAACGACCAACCACTCGAAGGCGGTGGATCTCGGGGGACGCCAGAGCATCGGCAACGACGCCATCCTGGGTGAGCCCATCGCGGTTTACCGGGGAAGATACGTCAAGAATCCCGACGAGTTCGCGGCTCCGGTCATCGAGCAAAACCACATCTACGGGCCGGCCCAGCCCACTCTGATCGTGTCCCCCTCGACCACCGTCCGGCTCCCGGCTGGAATCATGCTCGCCGTAAGAGGCGAATACAAAGCCGGCCATTTCTATCAGGACAGCAACATCGAGTCGGGCGCCGTCAGCCGGTCGGCTACCGTCCCCAGCTGCTGGCGCTACTACGCCAACAAGGGCGTGAACAACCAGCTCATTCCGCTGGATCAAGTACCGGCCCTGGGGCGGGCGCGCTGCACCCCCAGCCTCACCAATTCCGATTACTTCATTTATCCAGCCGACTTCTTCCGTCTGCGGAGCGTGAGCGCAACCGTGCCCGTGGAGTTCCTGCTTTCCGATCGCGTCAGCAGCGCGGCGCTCACCGTGTCGCTCAACAACTCCTGGAGCTGGAAGGAGATGCCGATCTTGGACCCCGAGCTGGGGCAGAACGGCGCGCCGGAGGACTTGTCGATCGACTCCTCGCCTCGGCTGCCTCCGCCCATCCAGTTCATCGCGTCCCTCCGGGTCACGTTCTGAGGAGGGAGAAACTGAACCATGAACATGCCAACGCAGAGAAGAGGGACCGTGAATAGCCGCGCTCATGAATCGACGGCAGCCGGTGCAGTCCGGCGCATCCGGGTGAGGAAGCTGCGGCGAGTGGTGGCCGTGCTCGCCGGGACGATCGGGGTGACCGTCATCGGCTGCGACGTGACCAACCCGGGCCCCGTGCAAGATGTGTTCCTGAACGACAAAGGGTCACACGAGGCGCTCGTGCGGGGTGCCGAGCGCAGGGTGATGGACGGCGTGCAAAGGGAAACCGCCTACTCCCCCATCGCTGCCACCACGCGGGAAGTCTTTCCCGGGGGAGACTCGAACAGCATGGCCCCCCGGGTGCAGGGGGGAGCGCTTCCCGAAGGTCAGGGCAACTGGAACGCCCTCCAGGAAGCTCGTTTCATCGCCGAGGACGCGCTCCGGCGTTTTGCCCAACCCGAGCTGCAGGCCGAGCCCAGGCTGCTGGCGCAGGCCCATATCTGGGCAGGGTACGCTCTGCGGATCCTGGGAGAGAACTGGTGTCAGGCTGTGATCGCGGGCGGCCCGCTACAGCCACCGTCCGCCGCCCTCGAGCGCGCGGAGAAGCACTTCTCGGACGCGCTCCAGGGGGCCGCCAACGACGCCCAGCGGCACGCCGCCTACGCCGGTCGGGCGCAGGTGCGGCTCGCGCTCAAGAACTGGGCCGGCGCGTCGCAGGATGCAGCGCTGGTGCCGCTCAGCTTCCGCCTGATGGTGACTCCGGATCCTGGCATCGACCTGGCCCGGAACTGGGCGGGCTATTACAACGACAATACGCCGTACCGGGTCTTCACCATGAAGCACACGTTCTTCGAGGCCTACTACCCGGCGACGGGCGACCCTCGCGTCCCCTGGAGAACCGTGGCGGGATTCCCATTTTCCGGTTCGCGACTCACAGGGTACAACCAGACGCCAGACGGAAGAGTGCCCTGGCTTCAGCTCATGGAGGAGGGAGCACAGAAGCACTACAACCCAGGTACGCCGGTGGCTCTGGCCAAGGGAACGGAGATGCTACTCATCCGGGCCGAGGCCATCCTGACGCAGACGCCATCCAACTGGCAGCAGGCGCTGGCCCTGATCAACCAGGCGCGCGCCTCCTACGTCAGCCTCACGACACGCAAGGCTTTGGAGCCCTGGCAGGCCACGTCTCTCGAGGACACCTGGACGCGTCTCAAGACCGAGCGGCACATCGACGGATTCATGCAGGCCAAGAGGCTGCACGACATCATGAGGTGGACGCGGGACAAGACGCCGGGACAGCATCCCTGGCCGAACTGGGAGCCGCTTTCCAAAATCTTCAGCAGTGAGAAGCCCTTCTCGACCCAGGGAATCTGCTTCGTCGTTCCAAACTCCGAGCGGCTGGCGAATCCCAACATCCCTGACGATCTGGTGAGCTAACGGGTCGGGATAGCGCTGTTCCCAAGCGCCACGAAGGCGCAACCTTCCACGGAGGCCCGGCCGATCGGCCGGGCCTCACGCGTTGTTGGCGCCGGCGCTCGGTCAGGCGCCAGCAGGCTTCCGGGATCAGACGCAGCGGAGAGGAAGACATCGAGCAAAGCGCCGCGGAGAACGGACGCGCCTACGCCGGCAATCGGGCCTTCAGGCTCTTTGCGTCGTGCGGGCCCGGCTCCGCGATGAGCGCCCTCGCCGCCTTCACTTGCCCCCAGGTGTTCCACAGAAGCGTCCCGCGCACGCGTCCGTTCTGCAAGTAGTAGACGACTCCTTCACGGTAAGGCTCTTTCCAATCCGCGAAGATGTCGAGGTTGGGATCCAGATCGCCCACGGCCTCGTAGCCCAGCTCGAAAAGGTCCGAGTAGAAGAACGGCAGATGCTCGTAGGGCTCGGCGCGGCCGGCCATCGCTCGGCCGGCATAGACCCCCATAGTGTTCGCGCCGTCCTCGTGCTCGACGCGCAGCCGCTTGCCTAATTGCGGACTGTGGAAACGCGCCACGTCCCCGGCCGCGTAGACCTCGGGTGCGCGGGTGCGCAGGAATTGGTCCACCACGACGCCGTCCTGTAACTCCAATCCGGCGGCCTCGGCCAATTCCACGCGCGGGATGATCCCCAGTCCGGCCACGACCGCGTCCGCGCGGAGCTCGTCGCCGCGCTGGGTGCGGATGAGGACGTCACGGTCCTCGCTCTTCACGCTGCTCACCGCCTCGCCGGGACGCACATCCACACCCTTCTCGCGATAGTAACCGACGAGGAAACGCGCGAGATCCGCGGGGAACGTGCGCGCGCCCACGCCCTCCTCCGGGAAGAGCATGACGACCTTGCATCCAACCAGCGTGAGCGCCGCGGCGATCTCCGAGCCGATGAACCCCCCGCCGATCACGATGAACCGTTCGTGCTGGCGGGCGAGTTCACGGAGATGGCGGTAGTCGTCGTACGTGCGGAAGTAGATCACACGGTCTCCCTCGGGCCACGGACTCCGTGGGGCGCCGCCGGTGGCGAGCAGCAGCTTGCCGTACCCGTACGCCTGGCCGCCAGAGTCCGTGACGGTCCGCTGGCGCGTGTCCAGCGCAACCACGCGACGCCCGAGGTGCAGGTCCACGCCGAGCGCATCCGTGCCGCGCCAGATGGACTCCTCCTTGCCGTCCTTCCACAGTCCCTTGGACAGCGGCGGCCGATCGTACGGCGGCTGCGTCTCGACGCTGATCACGCCGATGCTGCCTTTGGAGTCGATCTCGCGGATCCCGCGGACCGCCGCGTCGCCGGTCATGCCTCCGCCGATGATCAGATAGTCGTAACGCGACATGAGGACACCTCGTTAAGGGGCACGGGCGACGAGGCCGATCCGGCTTCGCCGCGCCGCGACGGTTGGAGCTGACGGTCGACGTGATCCGTGCGGTCGGCCCAGGCACAGATCGACTGCCGACTCGTCAGAAGACCTGGCGTCTGGTACCCAGCGCTGGAGGGCGAGGTTCAGAATCCAGGTTGTGTACGAAGCGCGCTGATGACCGGCGCGCTCTGCTCGAGCAGCCGGTTCAGCGTGGCGATGGCGCGAGCTAGGGCCGCAGGCAGCGCTTCCGAGCTGCCGCGCACGCTGCGCTCGACGGACCCGTTGCGGTACTCGAGCGCGAAGTGGAACTGGTCGCAGCACTGCGTGCCGAAGTCCTTCCGGTCGTACTCGAGGATCCCCGCGTCCACCAGCATGCTGGATAGGTTGAGGATCTGCGCGGGAGATAGGGGAAGCAGAACATCGCCCGGCTTGAAGTTGCAGAGCGAGGCGCAGCGCTCGCCAACCACCGCGCCCGCCTGGCCGTCCACCACATACGCGTAGTCGGCCGCCGCGAGGCCGCCGCTGACCTGGACGCGGATGCGGATGCCTTCAGGCGATGGCTCTGCGGGGCCCGAACCGCAGCTCCATGCCAGCGCTCCCGCCAGAAGGGCGTTGCGGAGGCCGCCACGATGGCGAACGCTCTCAGCCAGCCAGCCCAATCCAAATCGAGTCAAATGCGACATCCTCGGCTCAGTGTCCTGTAGTTCTCTACTAGTAACGAATACCGGCGGGGGGTCCTGACGGGTTCCCCGTGGACTGGGCGCGGAATGCGCTCCGGAGCCGAAGGCGTCCGTCCCATGCGTCCGGAATCACGTTCCATGTCCGTCCGTTGGTAGCATTGACAACTACGAGAGCCGCGCCGGATATTCTCGTGTGCACGGTCCCCGACCGACGATTACCGGAATGCGGGCGTTCCGTCCATAGCCTCAGGTCCGTACAACCAGGCGGCCG
>JACQVC010000287.1 GCA_016209995.1 Gemmatimonadota bacterium | reverse complement strand
GAGCCGAGCGACCACGACGGCTACAGCCTCCGCTTCCCCATAGGCATCGCCTCGCATCTCCTCGAAGCTCTTGATCGGCTCGAGAGCCTGCACTTCCAGACTGCGTGCGCGGCGATCCCAAAACATCGGTGCGGTCGCCGGGTCGTAGCGCAGCCGCCGGTCGATGCCGTTGAAGCCCGTATTCAGGATGGTGGGGCTGTTCCGCTTCACGAACGGAATCGCGCTCCCCGGCGGGAAGCGGCGACTCTCACCGAGCCCGACTCCGCTGACGCCAATCGATAGATCGCGACCGTCGGTGTAGCCGAACCGCGGATGATGGCACGTGGCGCAGGCCACGTCCCGGCTTCCTGACAGCACCGGATCCCAGAACAAGAGCCTCCCCAGGGCGATCCGTTCGGCACTGAGCGGATTGTCCACCGGCGCCGCAGCGCCCTCCGGGAGCGCCGAGAACCTGGGCGCTCGGGGCACCCTCTGGCGTTGGCCCTGCTGGGCTACGAGCAGAGTCGGAACGAGCGTGAGCGCAATCGCTGACACCGCGGTGCTGATCTTCGCGGGGCGCATGCAGGACCTCCTCGCGCATGTTTGCGGCCCGGCAGGATGAGCTTCGCTCTATCCTAAGGAAGTTCGGATCCGAAGCTCAAGAGCGCTAACAACATCCTGACATCCGCGTCCTCACACCCTACCACCCCGGCCCTTGCACGCACGCGCAGCGATCCCGAAGCTTCTGCCGCAATACGGCAACGAACGCCGTTCCAGTCCTCACGATTCGCACACGCTCCAACCAGGCACCGCCATGGCACACCGATCTCTTTTTACCATCGCGCTCGTCACCCTCGCGGTCGTCAACCTCGCCTGTGCGCCCGCGCTCCGGCTCGCGCCCGATGATTCCCAGACCGTGTTGACGAGGCATGGGCTCGCTGCACCCGACCCGTCGGTGCGCGGTCCGTTCCCTGTGAGGTTCCTCTATTATGGCAGCGGCACGGACAAGAACCGCCCCGAGTACCGGGACTCCGTGACGCTCACCACGGACCCGGTCGACGCCTCGAAGCTGGTGGACCTGGGCCAGAGCGCCCGCGATCGCAACCGCTACTGGGGCTTCACGCCCGCGAAGATGCCGCTGAACGCGCGCGTCTGGTATCCGGATGGCGCCGGCCCGTTCCCGCTCGTGCTCGTGGCGCACGGCAACCACAACATGCGGGATTTCTCGGATCCGGGTTACGGCTGGCTCGGCGAGCTGCTGGCCAGCCGCGGCTTCATCGTCGCGTCGCTCGATATGAATTTCATCAACGGCGGGATCCGCGGCGAGAACGACGCGCGCGGCTGGTTCTTCCTGAAGCACCTCGAGCAATGGCGCAGGTGGAACGAAGCCGAGGGAAACCCGTTCAGCGGCCAGGTGGACATGGACCGCATCGCGCTGATCGGCCACTCGCGTGGCGGCGAGGCGGTGGGGCACGCGGCGGCGTTCAACCGGCTGACGCACTATCCCGACGACGCGAACTTCCGTTTCGACTTCGGATTCGGCATCCGCTCGATCATCGCGATCGCGCCGGTTGACGGTCAGTACCAGCCCACCGATCGGCTCGTCCCTCTCGAGAACGTGAACTACCTGGTGTTCCACGGCTCGCACGACGGCGACGTCACGAGCTTCGCCGGCCTCCGCCAGTACCAGCGCGTACGGTTCACGGACGGCCGACCCCACCTCAAGGCGGCCGTCTTCGTGTACCGGGCGAATCACGGGCAGTGGAACACGGTCTGGGGCGCGCGCGACAACGGGCCCCGCAGCGGCCGCATCCTCGACCTGCGCACGCTCCTGACGGCCGAAGATCAGCGCGATTTCGGCCGCGTGTACGTCAGCGCCTTTCTCGAGGCCACGCTGCGCGACGATCCTCGCTACCTGGCGCTCTTTCGCGATCACCGCATCGCCGCGGACTGGCTGCCCGAGACGATGTATATCACGCGCTTCCAAGAGGAGTCGTTCCGGCTGGCGGCGAGCTTCGAGGAGGACATCGATGTCACGAGCGGCACGGCGCGGGGCGTCCGCCTCTCGGGCGATAGCCTCGCGACCTGGCGCGAGAGCCGCCTCGCGCTGCGCTCCGCCAACACTCCGAGCGAAGGCACCTCGCAGTTCAACAACGCCGTCACGCTGGGCTGGAACAACCGCATCGCGGGGGAAGACACGACTCGCGTGGGCCGGCCGGCTTCGTACACCGTGAGCCTGCCCGAAACGTTCGCGAACGAGTGGCGGATCGGACCCGAAACCGCGCTTCAGTTCCTGCTCATGCCGACCGAGGCGATGCCCGCACCTCGCCGGCCGGCGTCGGACTCGGCCGCGGCCGACTCGACGCGCGCCGAGGAGCGCGAACGCGAGACATCCTCGCGGCGTGACGATGATGAGGAGCTACCGCCCGTCGATTTGTCGATCGAGGTAGTGGACGCGAACGGTCTGTCCGCCTCCCTGCCGCTCAGCGATTACGGAGTGATCCGCCGTCCGCTCGCAACGTGGATCCTGAGGCGCCGGGACGTCGAGCGCGCGCGGTTCGGGCGCCAGTCCGAGATCGTGCTGCAGACGTACTCGATCCCGCTGCGCGACTTCGTCCGCGGGAGCACGGCGCTGGACCTCACGCGAGTGCGCGTCATCCGCTTTGTCTTCGATCGCGCCACGGCCGGGACCGTGATCCTCGACGACATCGGATTCGCGACACTGGATCCGGCGTACTTGCCGGTTGCCGATGGGGGACGGTGATGGGGTAGCGGATCAGCGGAAACGCAAGCCGACGCGGTGAACAGGCTCGCTATCGTCGAAGTCCTGCCACGCGTAGTCGATCCCGATCCGGTCTCCGAGGAAGCCGGCCCCCAGCGTGAGCGGGCTCACAGCAGAATCGTCGATGTGCCGGAACCCGATGCGCGCGATGAAGGTGCGTCCGCTGATCGGCCAGTAGCCGATCTCGACGCCGGCCGACGCACCGTAGCGCGCGTCCTGCCAGTGTGAGACCGAAGCCGCGAGTGTGACGTCAAGGGGGCCGACCGCCGCGCTCTGACGCGCGGCGCCGAGAGTGAAGACCAACGGCAGGTCCACGTCTTCGTCCGCAATCACGGGTTGGCGCCCGATGTTCTGCGCCGCGAATCCCAGCGTCACGCTGCGGATACGCCGCACGACACCGAGATCGACGGCGGCCGTCACGTCGCGCTCACCGCGCACCCGCTGCTCGATCAACTTGGCGGTGACGCCGACACGCACCCCGAGCAGCGCGCGCGCGTACGCCCCGCTCACGACGTGCTCCCACACATCGAAGTCCCCGCGATCCCCCAGTCCCGCTTCGCCGCGAGCAAACGTGCCGGGCCTCCGTCCCCCGGCCGTGTAGCTCAACGACTGCACGCCGACCGCGAAGCCACCGCCCCACCACGCCGTGGCCCCCGACATGTAGTATGACGTGGAGCGACCGTAGAACCCCGCCGCAGCCCCGATGCCGCGTGCCGAATCGACCAGCGCCGGCTGATAGAAGATCGCGTCGTTGCCCGCGTTGGACAGCACGTATGCGTTGCCGAGACCCAGCGCACGCGTGTTGGCCGGCAGCTCGAGCACGAGCGGTGCCGACTCGCGGACCTGGGCGAGCGCGGGCGCCGCCCAGGCCATTACGAGGAAGAGGAGCGGCAGGATTACTCGCATGAACGATCGCTGCGGCTCATCAGGGCAGACTTGCGAGTCGCCCGCTCAACCCGCAGCCGCCCCCCGCGCGCACGCTGGATCATTACCGCGGGGGCCAGACCACGCCCTGTTCGCGCGCCACCGAACCCATGCCCATGTAGACGAACTTCTGCAGCCGCTTGCCCTCGTACGTCTCGGTCGTGTAGATGTTGCCCTGCGAGTCGGTCGCGATGCTGTGCACGCCGTAGAACTGACCGGGCTGGCGCCCGCCGGCTCCGAAGTTGGTCAGCTCCTCGAGCGTCTCGCGCAGCACGATGCGCACTTTCTCGTTGACGCCGTCGGCAAGGAAGATGTAGCGCTGCTCGGGATCCCTGGAGAACGCGATGTCCCAGGTCGAGCCGGATCCCAGGGTGCTCGGCGAGAAGAAGGCTTCCTTCACGAATGTGCCCTCTTTGGTGAACACCTGGACGCGATCACTCTGGCGGTCACAGACGTACACGAAGCCATCGTTCGACAGCATGGCGCAGTGCACCGGGTTGCGGAACTGCTGTGGGGGCGGCTGGTTCAGGCCGCGCGGAGGGAAGGTGTAGTTGTCGTCCGGCACGTTGCCGTACGCGCCCCAGAAGCGCTTCATCTGACCGGTATTCGCGTCGATCACGGCGACGCGCTTGTTGAGGTAGCCGTCGGCCAGGTAAGCCTCGTTGGCCTGCGAATCCACGTAGATCTTCGCGACTCGCCCGAAGTTCTCGGGGTCATGGCTGTTGAGGACGTACGTCGGCTGACCCTGGGCATCCCGCCCCGCGAGGCGCGCGCCGGCCCGCCCGTATTGTGCGAGGAACGTACCGTCCTGCGTAAACTTCAGGATGTGTGAGTCGCCCGGGCCGTTGCCGCCGATCCACACGTTCCCCATCTGATCGACGAAGATCCCGTGGTTGGACTCCGGCCATTCCCAGCCTTCACCCACGTCACCGGGCTTCGCGCCCCACGCCTGTAGCAGGTTGCCCTCCTGGTCGAAGGCGAGCACCGGTGGCGCGCCGATGCAGCACTCGGTAGAGGTGGGCGGGTCCAGCTCCATCTGCTTTTCGTTGTTCCCCAGCGTCGCCGAGCTACGATGAATGATCCACACGTGGTCCTGCGCGTCGACCCACACGCCGATCGTCGACCCAAGGCGCCAGGCATTCGGCAAGGGCTTCGGCCATAACGGATCGACCTGAAACATGGGTGCCTGCACGCTCTGTGCTTCGGCCGTCCCCTGCAGCAGCGCCTGGCCGGCCCACAGCGCGGCAATCAACACAACCAGGCCCGCCCCCAGAACCAAACCGCGTCGCCGATTCATCGCTCCCTCCTCTCAGGATGCTCGAGACTAACCATTCTAGTCCTGGGCTGAGGGTACCGCTACTTTCTCCGGGGACCGCCGTTCTGAACTCACCGCCTGCACGGTTCGAGGCGCGGAGAGTTCGCCATCGAGGATCGGAGGAGCACATGACGACCAAACGGTTCGCCGTACCGTCGCTGACTGCGCTCGCGTTGGCCCTGGCCACTGCGTCGTCTCTGCTCGGCCAGACCCCGCGCCCGAAGGTCACCGTCATCGGGACGGGCGGCACGATCGCCGGCGTCTCCGAGACCCGGACGAGCTTCCAGAGCTACCGCGCTGGGCAGAAGCTCATCCAGGACATGGTAGACGAGCTGCGCCCGCAGATCGACGAGGTGGCCGAGGTCAGCACCGTGCAGTTCGGCAACCGCGCATCGGGCGGCTATAACATCCCGGACTTCTACGACCTAACGCTGGCCGTCGACAAAGCCCTGGAGACAGCCGACGCCGTCGTGGTCACTTCGGGCACCGGTACCATGGACGAGTTCGTCTACTGGTTGGAGCTTACCGTGCGCAGCCAGAAGCCCGTGGTCATCACCGGCGCCATGCGACCCTGGACGGTCATCGGAACCGATGCCCACGCCAACCTGTTCAACGCCATCGTCCTCGCCGCGAGCCGTGAGACCACCTGCTTAGGCAAGGTCCTCATGCTGAACGACGAGTTCCATGCCGCCAAAGAAGTTTGGAAGTCGGACGCCTACCGCCTGGACACCTTCATCGACCGCCAGGTCGGCATCCTCGGCTACGTGGACGAGCTCAACGTGAGGACCTTCCGGGCGCCGCCGCGCATCCAGCACTGCGACGACCCGGAGCGCTGGCGCACGCCGTTCGACCTGACCCGTATCTCGAAGGACGACCTGCCCCGCGTCGAAGTTCTCATGGGATACCAGGGCGCTCGCCTCGACGAAGCCATCGCCGCGTTCGCCGCTGCCGGCGTGAAGGGCATCGTCGTGGCCGGCGGCGGGGGCTCCCGCGAGGCGCGCCAGGCCGCGGAAGCCGAAGGCGTGGTCTTCACGGCGACCGAGCGCTTCCGCTCCGGCGGGAACAACTTGATGCCGCAGAAGGCGAGGCTGCTGCTACTCCTGTCGCTGGCCTTCAGCAAGGATCCCGAGCAGGTCCGGAATTGGATGGCCGAATTCAGCGCCGCCGAGTTCGAGGTAGGGCCGCGCCGGTAACGCTCGGCCGCGAACCCGTCGATCGGACTCTTCTCCTTCGCAATGCCCGAACGATGTCTGCACAGAGAGCCCCGTGACGTTCCCCGGGGCTCTCTTGCTCATCATTCCCCGTCATCCGGCTCGGTCAGCACTCCACCTCATCAGCGGTCCACGTCAAAGGCCCCAGGACGCTGTCAGCCGAACCTGTCGCGGCTCAAAGGAGTGGAAGTGGACGTCGCTCAGTCCGCCGGCTGGCTCGCCGGGCAGGCGCGATTCGTAGAAGTACTCGATATCGGAGTCATCGGAATCCAGAAGGTTCAGCACGCTGACTCCGATGCGCAGCGCGCCGAGCGCCCAGCCGGCGCTCGCGCTGACGAGCGACGAGGGCGCAGCTCGCACGGAATTATCCTCGACCAGCGGGTACGCGCCAAAGTGGCGGAGCCTGAGCGACGCGTACGGCCCTTGCACGCCAGGCGCCCACGACAGCCCCGCGGTCACCACGCTCTCGAGCGCGCCCGGAATGTAAGCCTCGCCGTCAGCCCGCCGCGCGAAGCGAGCCCGCGCGAATGAGACGTCGAAATCTACCGTCAGGTTGGGCGTCAGGCGGTTGAAGTTCGTCCACGTGACGCCGACTCGACGACTCGCGTCGCTCGGCTCGGTGGTCCCTGCGTCGCCGACGAACAGCTGCTCG
>JACQVC010000321.1 GCA_016209995.1 Gemmatimonadota bacterium | reverse complement strand
GGCTGGCTCTCCGTGAGGGAGGCCCGTGAGCTGCACCCGGCGGCGGGTCTCTCCGACGCGCCCGGAGGCGTCGCGCACGACGCGGAGCACGCCGAGCGGCTTGCCGAGGCGATCCACTATCCGGTCGCCGTGAAGCTCGCATCCCTCGAGATCGTCCATAAGACGGAGATCGGCGGCGTCAAGCTGGGCCTTGAGAGTGCCCGGGCGGTTCGTCAGGCGTTCGCCGACATCCGGGCCAGGCTCGCAGCGATGGGCAAAGCCGAGGCGATGGAAGGCGTGCTCGTCCAGCCGATGCTCGAGGGGATGGCCGAAGTGATGATCGGCGTGCACCACGATCAGGTCTTCGGGCCCGTGGTCAGCTTCGGCCTCGGCGGCGTGCACGTGGAAATCCTGCGCGATGTGGCGTTCGGCGTGGCGCCCCTCGCCGATGTCGATGCCCGGCGCATGCTGAGAGAAGTGCGAGGTTGGCGCCTGCTCGAGGGCTACCGCGGCCATCCGCCGGCGGACGTAACGGCGCTCGAGGAAGCGCTGCTGCGCGTCTCACGACTCGCAGAAGCGGTGCCCGAGATCTCCGAGATGGATCTCAACCCGATCTTCGCCCAGCCACCGGGGCAGGGATATTGGGTCGTCGATGCCCGGATACGCGTGGACCCCTTCAGCCCTGACAGTATCCACAGCTGAGGCGAGCTGCAGCTCGCCATCATGACGACGCCGAGTGGGTCACCTGGCTGCTCGGGCCTTCCCCCCTGCCTCACCCTGCCACCTTTTCAGCTTCGGCATGACTTCCGTCAGGAGCGCCATCGCCTGAGGTTCCGGCATGATTCCATAGGACTGGATCTGGCAGCATCCTTGCCTGGACTCTCGCCAGGATTACGCGAAGCTTCGCACCTTCGTGACCGAGGCGGCGAAGCATACCGGAACCTGGATGACAAGGGGGCCACTCATGCCGCACCGTGTAGTCATTGTCGGCGGAGGCTTCGGCGGGCTGTACGCCGCCCGGTCTCTGGCACGCGCAGCGGTCGAGGTGGTCCTGGTGGACCGGCGCAACTTCCACCTCTTCCAGCCGCTGCTGTACCAGGTGGCCACCGGCGCGCTGAACGCCGGCGATATTTCGGGTACCATCCGCAAGGCGCTGAAGCGCCAGGGGAACGCGCGCGTCTGGCTAGGCGAGGTCGTGGACGTGGATCCGGTGGCGCGGCGGGTCCTTCTCCGTGACGGCACGCTCGAGTACGACTCCCTGATCGTCGCCGCCGGGTTGCGCACGAACTATTTCGGTCACGACGACTGGGCGCCTCTGGCCCCCGGTCTCAAGACGGTGGAAGACGCGGGCGAGATTCGCCGGCGCGTGTTGCTCGCTTTCGAGCGCGCCGAACGCGAAGAGGAAGCCGCCGGCCGAGTGCCGTGGCTCACCTTTGTCATCGTGGGGGCGGGGCCCACCGGAGTCGAGCTGGCCGGAACCCTTGCCGAGCTCGCGCGCCACACGCTCCGCGGCGAGTTCAGAGCGTTCGATCCGCGCCAGAGCCGGGTGATCCTGGTGGAGGCGCAGCCGCAGGTATTGCCCTCGTTCCCGCCCCGGCTATCCGTCGCCACGCTGCGGTCGCTGCGCCGACTCGGCGTGGAAGTGCGCACCGGCTGCTCGGTCGTCACGCTGGACGCGTTGGGCGTCGAAATTGACTGCGGCCGTCGGCGTGAGCGCATCGCCGCCCGCACGGTAGTCTGGGCGGCAGGAGTCAGAGGCGAGTCGCTGGCGCAGGTTCTCGCCCGAGGCACGGGCTGTCGCCTGGACGGGTGGGAGCGAGTGCTGGTGGGTCCCGATCTCACGGTCCCGGGATACCCGGACATCTTCGTGATCGGCGACCTCGCGCACGTCGAGCACCGGGGCGCGCCGCTCGCCGCTATTGCGCAGCCGGCCATTCAGGAGGGACGCTACGCCGCGCGACTCATCCAGGCGCGGCTCGAGGGCAGGACTCTGAAGCCGTTTCGGTATTTCGACAAAGGAAGCATGGCGACAATCGGCCGGGCCGACGCCGTCGTGCAATTTCGGGGCCGCGGGTTCTCAGGGTTCTTCGCCTGGCTAGCCTGGCTGGTCATCCACCTGATCTACCTGATCGAGTTTGAGAACCGGCTCCTGGTGATGATCCAGTGGGCCAACCACTACATCATGCGCCGCCGCGGCGCTCGCCTCATCACGGCCGGCGACGCGTGGGCCGGAGCTCGCGATCCTCAGCACGAAGCGGGTCGACACTCAGTCCACGAGAACACGGTTCCGTCGGCCGCCAAGCGGACGCCCGTGTCACCACCGTAGATGTCGGGCCGGAAATGCACGCTGCCCGACTCGTCCGCCCACGCGGTGAGGTACACCAGATGGATCGGCACCGGACGGGCCAGGCGTAGACTCGCCTCCGGCTGGCCAGTCAGAGCAGCGAGAAGCGCGTCGCGGGTCAACTCGGGCTGATCCTGCAACAGGAAGGCAGCCAGAGCCAACGGCTGCTCGAGCCGCACGCAGCCCGAGCTCAGGGCGCGCACTCGCTGGCTGAAAATTTGCGGTTGCGGGAAATCGTGCAGGAACACGTAGTGCCCGTTCGGAAACAGGAACTTGACTCGGCCCATGGGATTGCTCCCACCCGGTTCCTGACGGAAGCGGTAAGCGAAGTCATCCGTCGTCACGGACTGCCAATCAACGGTGGCTGGGTCGATCTCCTGTTCGCCGTGCGGGCCCTGCTCGAAGACGCGAAACCGGTTCGCGGTCAAGTAGCCGGGATTGCGGCGCACGACCGGCAGGATGTCCTCGATGGCTAGATGGCGCGGCACCTCCCAGTACGGGTTGAATACCACGCCCTGGATCTCGCGCGCGAGGCTGGGCGTCGGGCGGCTGCGCCGGCCGACAGCCACGCGCATCCTCAGTGCCTCGCGGCCCCGCTCGAAGGCCATCAGCTCGAAGGCCGGAATATTCACCAGAACGAAGGGACGATCGAGCGCCGGTGACACTTCTCGCCAACGGCGCAGATTGAGCTCGATCTGACGCACTCGTTCCTCGGCGCTCACGTTCAGCGCCGCCAGCGTCGCGCGTCCGACAGTGCCATCCACCTCGAGCCCGTGACGCGCCTGGAACACCCGCACCGCCCCTTCCAACTCGGCAGCGAACGTCAGCGCGCCGGGGTCAGTGCCCGCGGCACTCGCGGCAAGGTCGCCGCTGGCCAGCAGCCGGGCGCGCAGAACCGGGATCCGATCATCGGCATCGCCGGGCCTGAGCACCGTGCCGGCGGGCACAGTTGGCCAGCCGCCTCGTGTGGCCAGCTCTTGGTAGCGAGCCAGCGCGTATTCGAGCCGCGGATAGGCCGCCGTGTCGCGTGCAGCAGTCCTCAGCTGCCGTGCACGCTCCGGGCTTCCGTCGCGCCCTCCGCGTGCCGCTTCGTACGTCGCCAGCGCGGCCGGTCTCGTAAGCGCCACGATACCGGCTAGCAATGCGGCGGCGAGTGTTGCCGCGCTCCTCACGCCAGGGATCCGTCCCATGCCCACACGTGGGGCAACATGCGTGCCGTCTCCCGTCGTAGTGGATCATCGCGACGACCCACCAGCCCGCTCTACGGTCGATCCCCAGGCGCGCGCGGCAGGAGCTGAGTGATCGGGTCGCGCCTCAGGTCCCACGCGCCACCAGCGCGTTCGGGCACGACTGCGGGCAACCGTCCGCCCCGTTGAGTCGAACTGGCGGACCCCCCGCGCATACGACACTTTCGCGCGCCCCATCCGGGACATTTTGTGCCATGGCCGGTGCGGTCGTGACTCGTGCGCGGCACCCGTCCATCGCATCTCCGCACACTCCATCTGCTTTCGCCACAAACACTCACGTCGTGAGCCGCACCGTCGCGCCCCGTTCGGCACGACTCCTGAACCAAGCGGTGACACAAGATCACCATCCCGGAGCGGGTCGTGAAAGACGAGGTGAACGATGAGGACACACAGCAGGCTGGCCGCCGGACTGGCCCTGGCAACAACGATAACCCTGGAAATGGCAGCGAGCGCCTGCGCCCCGCGCGCTACGCTGCCGCAGCCCGGACGGGCGCGTGCGGCGCGCACACAAGTGCAGATCACGAACCACAATTGGAGCGACCTGAAGGTCTACCTGGTGGGAGGGGGTGCGCCCCTCCGCCTGGGCACGGTGACCACTACGCACACCGAGACGTTCCGACTGCCGGCCTGGGTGGACGTGTCCATCACACAGCCTAGTTTCCTCGTGGTTCCCATAGGCTCCATGTGGTCGCACCTGTCGGAGCCCGTCATGGTGCAGGCTGGGCAGACGATCGTGTGGACCGTTGAACAGCAGCCGGCGCTTTTCCAGCCCTTCGTGAGGTGAGATGGAGCGAACGTCGACATGGAGAAGATCAGAATCGAGCAGCACAGTTGTGCCGGCACACTGTGGTTCGCGGCCTGGCTCTTCACGATCGGCTTCCTGCACTTGCAGTTCTGGAAAGGGGTCCTCGCGCTGTTGTGGCCGCTCTACCT
>JACQVC010000285.1 GCA_016209995.1 Gemmatimonadota bacterium | reverse complement strand
GAGGATGCCGTGAGCGCTGCGCTGCATCGCGTGGAAGGAACGTATGGGATCGCCGTGGTGAGCGCGCTCGATCCGGACAAGATCGTAGCGGCGCGGCGAGGGAGCCCGCTGCTGCTCGGGATCGTGGACGACGGCGAATACCTGGTGGCGTCCGATGTGGCCGCCATGCTGACCCACACGCGTGACGTCGTCTACCTGGACGATGGCGAGTACGTGGTCCTGCAGCGCAGCGGCTATCAGATCTACAACGTGGCGGCCGGGGCCGTGACCAAGGAGATCGAGCGCGTCTCCTGGGACATGGCGGCGATCCAGAAGGGCGGCTACGAGCACTACATGCTCAAAGAGATCTTCGAGCAGCCGGAGTCACTGCGGAATGCGACCCGCGGTCGCCTGCTCGATGAAGACGGCGCCGCGAAGCTGGGCGGCATCAACCTCTCGGATGATGTGCTGGCGCGGATCGAGCGGATCGTCATCACGGCCTGCGGGACGAGCTGGCACGCCGGCCTCATCGGCGAGTACATGCTCGAGGAGTTCGTGCGCGTGCCCGTCGAGGTCGAGTACGCGTCGGAGCTGCGTTACCGGAATGCGGTCCTGAACGATCGCACGCTCGTGATTGCGATCAGCCAGTCCGGCGAAACCGCCGACACGCTGGCCGCGCTCCAGGAGGCGAAGCGCGCGGGCGCGTGGACGCTCGGCATCGTCAACGTCGTCGGCTCGTCCGTCGCGCGGGCGGCGCACGGCGGGATCTACACGCACGCGGGCCCCGAGATCGGCGTCGCGTCGACCAAGGCGTTCACCAGCCAGATCGTCGCGCTGGCCCTGTTCACGCTGTATTTCGGGCGGCGCCGCGGCCTCTCGATCCTGGCGGGCCGCAAGATCGTGCGTGCGCTGGCCGAGTTGCCGGCCAACGTCGAGCGCGTACTCGCGACGAACGCCGCCGTGCTGGCGCTGGCGCGGGAATACCACAGGTCGCGCAACTTCCTGTATCTCGGCCGGGGTTACAACTTCCCGGTCGCGCTGGAGGGCGCGCTCAAGCTCAAAGAGGTGAGCTACATCCACGCGGAGGGGTATCCCGCCGCCGAGATGAAGCACGGCCCCATCGCGCTGATCGACGAGAACATGCCTGCCGTCGTGATCGCGCCGACCGACTCGGTGTACAGCAAGGTCGTGTCGAACATCGAGGAGGTGAAGGCGAGAGGCGGGCGGGTCATCGCCGTGGTGAGCGAGAGCAATCGCGATCTGAACGAGCGCGCCGATCATCTCCTCCAAATCCCAAAGACCATCGACTGCCTGACGCCGATCCTGGCCATCGTGCCGCTTCAGCTTCTGGCCTACCACATGGCCGTGCTGCGCGGCTGTGACGTGGATCAGCCGCGCAACCTGGCGAAGTCGGTGACCGTCGAATAGCGCCGTCCCCTCAAAGCTGACGAGCGTGTCCGAGTAAGGGGGTGAGGGGCGCATGGGGCTGGAGGATCGCACTTGGATAGGCTCCTGGTGCTCCCGGCCGGAGCACTAGCTTGAGGGTTATCGTCCAGCGCGTCTCCAGCGCCAGTGTGAGCATCGAGGACCGGGTCGCGGGGCGCATCCATCGCGGCCTTCTCTTGCTCGTTGGATTCCGCGCCGGTGACGACGAAGCGGCCCTCCAATGGATGGCCGACAAGGTCATCGGGCTGCGGATTTTCGGCGACGCGGAGGGGAAGATGAACCTCGCGCTCGGCGACGTAGCGGGCGGCCTGCTGGTGATCAGCCAGTTCACGCTCTACGGCGACACGCGCAAAGGCCGGCGTCCGAGCTTCGTGGACGCCGCGCCGCCCGAGGTGGCTATCCCGCTGTACGAGCGCTTCGTCCGGATCCTGCGCGAGCGGGCGCCCGGGCCGGTCGAGACCGGCGAATTCGGGGCGATGATGGACGTCGCGCTGGTCAACCAGGGTCCGGTCACGCTGATTCTCGAGCGGTGAGCCTCAGCGCGCCTCCCCTCATCCTCGCCTCCGCCTCGCCCCGGCGAGCCAGCCTGTTGCGCATGCTGGGCCTCGCGTTCGACCAGATGTCAGCCGGTGTCGATGAGACGGTGATCCCGCGTGAGTCGCCGGCGGCGCACGCCGAGCGGCTGGCCCGCGCGAAGGCGATGTCCGTCGCGGCCCGGCGGCCGGAGGCGCTCGTCCTGGGTTGCGATACGATCGTCGTGATCGATCAGGACATCCTGGGCAAGCCGGTGGACACGGCGGACGCAGTCGCCATGCTGCTCCAACTGGCCGGAAGGTTCCATACAGTCGTGAGCGCCGTGGCGTTGGCCGGGCCCGGCGGACGAACGCTGAGCGCGGTGGAATCGACGCACGTGCGGTTCCGGGCGTTCGACGCGGAGGAAGCGGCGCGCTACGTGGCGACCGGCGAGCCCATGGACAAGGCCGGCGCGTACGGGATCCAGGGATTCGGAGCCGCGCTCGTCGCGGAGATCCGCGGGGACTACTACACCGTGGTCGGGCTCCCCATCCTGCGAATGCTCGAGCTGCTCGAGGCGATGGGTTGGCGATACGCGTTCGGCCGGCTGGTGCGCGTTGACCGCTGACCACTTCGACCCCACTTTGTAACGACTCTTTGCGCCGACTTCTCCGCAAGCCCCTACAGGAGATGATGGATCATGAAACTGGAGCGCATGGGCTTGGCCCTCGTCCTCGCCGCCGGACTGGCGGTACTCCCGGCCTGCGTCGCGGAGAACCAGTCTGCGTCCCCAGCGGGAACGATCGTGAAGGGTGGGGACGACCGAACCGGAGGATACGACGTGGTGCCCAACTGGTGGAAGCCGGCGCCGGACCACCAGGACGGGTGGATGTGGGGGGAGGTGTCAGGTGTCGCCGTGGACAACCCGAACCGGATCATCACGGCCGTGTGGGGCGATCGGAACGCGGAACGGCAGGAGAGGCCGAACAGCACGAACTATCTGGTGGTGGCGGATGGGAACGGGAACATCGTGGAGCGGTGGACGCAGTGGGACTCGATCCTGAACCGACCGCACCAGGTCTACATCAGTCCCTATGATCCGGAGCGCCACGTCTGGGTCGTCGAGCGCGGCGGCAACGGGCGCTACATGAGTGTCCTCAAGTTCACGAACGACGGCAGCAAGCTGGTGATGCGGCTCTACGATCCCAACCACGCCAAGACCCGCGCGGAAGCACGGGCGAACCCGCACCCGGGTCCGTACTCGTACGGCGATCCGGCCGTGCTGGCCTTCCTCCCGGACGGCAGCTTCCTGCTCGGCGACGG
>JACQVC010000284.1 GCA_016209995.1 Gemmatimonadota bacterium | reverse complement strand
GTCGAACCGCCCGTCGCCATCGGTGTCGCGCAGCGCCACGACGCCCCCGGTCACCGGATTCTCGCCGCCCTGGTTGCGGTCGGCCACGAACAGGTCGCCGTTGGGCGCCGTCACCATGTGGCGCGCCGCGCCCAGGCCCTCGGCCGCGACGAGCGCGCAGAACCCGTCGGGCAACGTCAGCCCGCCGTTGTCGGGATCGCACGCCGGCCCGGCCACCACCGTCTCTTCCGGCTCGGTGGCCCCGCCGCACGCACCAACCATCAGGACCATGACGGCCAAGAGCGTCTGTCTCATGAGGTGTCTCCTTCCCAATCCAACCAGTCAGCGAGTCGAGGGTGGGGATCCATCCGCGCCCTCTTCTGCCAGCCCGCTATCTGACGTTCCTCCTGTCCGCCTTCGGCTCGTCGCGCCGCGTCCTCCAGTCCTTCGACTGGCCTTCCGGGCCTGCCACCGAGTAGAGCAGTTTGGTGTTGCGCGTCTCGAGGAAGTCGTCGAGGCTCTGGCCGCGCATGGCCGCGTAGATATGCAGGTTGGAAACGCCGACCACCGCTCCAAGCTTCTCCAGCATGAAGAAGATCACGCCGTAGTGGATGAGGCCGCGCCAGTCACGCCGGCGCACGAGGTCGCGTTCCTCTTCGGTCAACTGTGCCTCCTCGAACGCAGCTTCCTGGTCCGAGAGGAACTTCGCCCGGTGCGCAGGAATGACGAGGTTGTGCAAGAACTTGTTCAACCTGTAGGCTTTGAGGCTGCGTCGTTGGTCGAAGGGATACGTGCCCTCGAGCGTCTCGGCACCCGCGAGCTGGCGCTGCATGTGCTCACGGTGACGCGCCTGTACATCGACTGGAAGCGGCCGCGCCTCGTTCTCATACACGGCGACCGCGATACCCGTCATCGACGGCAGGTAGTACGCCTGGTGAACCTTGCGGATGTTCGTGGACAGCGCGCCGCGCATCACCAGCCACATGATGACCTCGGCCCCTTCCACACCGCCGAGCGTGGCGTACTGGGCGTGCGTCATCTCAGTGAGACGCACCGGATCCTTTTCGAACAGTTCCAGAAACTGCAGATCCCACTCGGTATTGTTGAAGCCGCACCGCTCACCGTGCACCTGGTGCGACAAGCCCCCGGTGGCCACCATGGCGACCTTCAGATCCTCGGGGTAACTGTCGATGGCGCGACGCAGCGCCTGCCCGAGTTTGTAACAGCGGGCCGCCGTCGGAATCGGGAACTGCAGCACGCCCACCTGCAGCGGGACCACCGTCGTCGGCCATGCGGGTTCGAACGGCAGCAACATGGAGAGCGGCGAGAAGAACCCGTGGTCGAGCGGCTTGTCCTGAAAGAAGGACATGTCGAACTCGTCGGCCATCAGGCTGTGGCCAACGTGCCGTGCCAGGGCTGGATGCCCGCCGATGGGCGGCAGCGCCCGCGGCCCGCCACCTTCATCGGCCGGGCTGTACTGGCTGTCGATGCCGAGCGCGAAGGCGGAATAGTGGTTGAAGAAGAACGACGTCACATGATCGTTGAAGATCAGGAAGACGACGTCGGGCTTCCGGTCCGCGAGCCAAGCGCGCGCCGGTTCGAAGCCCTCGAAGATCGGCTTCCAGACCGCGTCCTCCTGCTTCTTCGTGTCGACCGCGAACCCGATGGTGGGCGTGTGAGAGACCGCGACGCCGCCGATGATGCTTGCCATGAGATAGCCCCCTTTTGGCGCGTCATGACTCAATGGACGCCCCGCCCTGCCGTTCTTCGATTCGACGGCGATAACGTCTGGGGTCGCGCCAGCCGGCAGTCTAGCAGAGAATGGGCCGCAGACGTCCTCAGACCCGCGCCATCGCATGGAGCTCGATGCTGCGGCTGACGCCGCGGCAGAAGTGCGGGCGCACGAGATCGGCGAGACCGCCGAGGGCCAGCTCCACGTCGTGATGGCCTGCCACGAGGGGGAGACGCTGAGCGAGCGGATCGCCCGAGGACCACTGCCGCCCGATGACGCGATCGACCTCGGCACGCAGGTCGGCCGGGAAGCGACCGCCCGACTCGACGCGCTCCACGAGCGTGCGCCGCGCCGCCACCCGCCACCGGGGTTTCTCGCGATCGCCGACCTCGGCGTGGGCGACCACGACACAATCTTCCTGTTCCCAGCCACGATCATTCGTGATACAACGAGGCGCGCGAGAGCGCGAGGAGGGTTCATGCTTTCATCCCGATTCGTTGGACGAGCAGTCCTGACCGTCCTGCTCGTCGGCTGGGCGCTGGCTGCCGCGGCGCAAACCCCGCCCCTCCTGTTCAGGGAGGAATGGCAACTGCCCCCGCACACCGGCCAGCCCACCGACGAGAACATGCGCTTCACGCCTGCGGTCGTCGCCAACCCCGGCCTCGAAGTGACGCTGCACGGATCGGACGCCTCGGTGATCCGCGCAGCCGAGCACGAGGGTCGCATCGACCTGTGGACCGGGATGGCCTCGTCGCCGGTGGCGGTGATCGTACGGGACAGGCGCAGCGCCCTCGACCTGACGGGCGCCGCTCGCCTGCGGTGGATCGTGCGCACCAACGCGATTCATGTGCTGTACCCGGTTGTGAAGCTGGCCGACGGAACGCTCGTGGTGGGTGATCGCGGCATTACGACCCATGGAGAGTTCCTCCAGGTCGAGGTTGCGTTCGGCGGCATGCGGTGGTACGCGCTGGATCCGGCCAGGGTCGTCGTGCTGACGGAGGTGACGAACCCGGACTTGAGCAGGGTTGACGGGGTCGGGCTGGCGAGTCTCGCCCCGGGCGGCGGACACGGCATCGCCGGATCGGCGAACCTGTCGACGCTGGAACTGTTTGCGAAGCCTGTACCCCGTTAGATCGCCCGGCCGCGTCTATCTCATTCGCTTCCGTTTGCCGTGCTTGGCCAACGATTCAGCTCCGCGCGCCTCCGGCCTGAACGCCGGGATCAGGCAAGGTCGAATCGATCGAGATCCATGACCCTGCCC
>JACQVC010000277.1 GCA_016209995.1 Gemmatimonadota bacterium | reverse complement strand
TTCTCCTGCGCCTGCACCACGGCGACCGCGAACCAGGCGAGCGCGAGCACCGGCAGCGGATGGTAGCGGTGTGCCTTCATGAATCAACCTCCACAGCCTCCCCGTCGGGTCCGGCCGGCAGGCGGACGCCGCGGTCAGTCGAGCTTCAGCAGCCCCGCGGCATTCCGCCAGTAGATCTGCTCGCGCTCCTGGGCCGTAATCGGCAGTCGATCGATGAGCGCGATGGTCTCGCGGATGTACATCGATCCCTTCTCGGGATCGAAGGGCGAATCCGATGCAAACAGTACCTTGTCCACGCCGAAGAACGCCAGTCCGCAGAGCGTGCCCTCGTAGGCGCCAAACAGCGCCGTGTCGGCGTAGAACATCTTGAAGTAGTCGAGCGGCCGCTTCTTGAGCGACTTGAGCAGCACCGTGTAGTCCTCGTCGGACGTGCGGGCGCCGAGCTGGTCCCAGCCGGGTCCGACGCGCCCCTCGAAATAGGGCGCCATCGCACCCATGTGGTGCGTAATGATCTTGAGCGACGGGAACCGGTCGAACAGCTTGGCGAACACGATGCGCGCCATGGCGACGCTCGTCTCGTACGGCCAGCCGAAGGTCCACCAGATTTCGTAGAGCGAGCGCTCCTCGGTGGGATAGTCGGGAAAGCTGGCGTCGCGGAACGGATGGAGCCAGATCGGCAGATCGTAGCCGACCATCAGCTCGAACAGCGGCAGGTACTCCGGCGAGGTCAGCGGCTTGCCGTGGACGTTGGTGAACAACTGGATGCCGCGCGCGCCCAGCTCGTCCATGGCGCGGCGCGTCTCGCGCATGCTGGCGTCGGGATCACGCATGGGCAGCGAGGCCACGAATCCGGGAAACCGGTGCGGGTAGCGACTGACGAGCTCGGCCATGCCGTCGTTGGCACGGCGCGCCAGGTCCACGGCGTCCTCGCCGCTCGCGTACACCTCGATCGGCGGCGTGGCAATCGAGAGAATCTGCTGGTAGCCTTCGTAGCGGTCCATCACGCCAAACCGCACGTCGAGATCGACGAGCATCGGGATGCCGCGGACCCGCTTGCCGACGTCCTTCCAGCCGGGCGCCACTTCCTGCATCCGGACCATGTACCGCTCTGGAAAGATGTGGGTGAAGATGTCGATCTTCCGCATGGGTTGCACGCTTCCTCAAGACACCCGCCGAGCGCCGGGGCTCACCAGGTCAGTCGAAGGTTGTAGCATAGCACCAGACGTCGCAGGGACCTGGCTCGTCGAGATTCGGAAAGACCGAGTGGCGGCGCAGCCGACCCTCGCGCTCGAACCCGCACTTCTCGAGCACCCGCCACGAACTCTGATGGTCGACGTGGCAGAGCGCTTCGAGGCGCCGCAGCCCGACGGCCCGGGCGATCCCGACGAGGGCGGCCAGCGCCTCGGTGGCGTAGCCGCGTCCCCAGGCATCCCGCGCGAGGACGTAGCCCGTCGCGGCACGAAGGCGCGTCTCGAAGGAGAGCCCGGTGCTGCCGAGGATCGCGCCGTCCTCGCGCGCGCAGATGAGGTACGCGCCGGCGGGCCACCGCGCCCACGCGCCCTCGCTGAAGGCGAGAAACGCGCGCGTCTCCTCGAGCGACACATGTGTCGGCCAGCTCAGGTAGCGCGTGACGACCGGGTCGCGCGCGTACCGATCGAAGATGTCGCTGGCGTCGGCCGCCCGCGGGCGCCGCAGCACGAGCCGCGCCGTTTCCACCTGTTCGGGCGCCTTCATGCGGATCCAGCATGTCTATTCGGCCACGAGCGCCGCAATGCCGGCCTTGGCGACCTCCGCGTCCTGCGACGACGCCATGCCGCTGACGCCGACGGCGCCCACCACCCGGCCGGCGACCTCGATCGGCACGCCGCCTTCGAGCGCCAGCGCGTCCACGCTCAGGAGCGCCGTGCGGCCCCCCGCGATGGCGTCCTCGAGCGCCTTGGTGGGGCGCTTGAGCCGCGCCGCGGTCCGCGCCTTCCCGAGCGCAATCTCTTCGCTCCCGGGCTGCGTGTCGTCGAGGCACTCAAACAGCAGCAGGCCGCCCGACGCGTTGACGACGGCAATCGCCACCGTCCAGTTCTGTCGAACGGCATACGCTTCAGCCGCCGCGGCGATCGCCTTGGCGGCCTCCAGCGTCAGGGCCGGAACCTGTCGGACGTGAGCCATGGTCTGCCTCCAGTCGGCACGCAATCAGTCATCAAACACAATCTCGACGAGCTTGCCTCGCCAGTTACGGCATCCGCACTGTACGTCGTACGCGGGTAGCAACGCGACCGGAAACCACACGGCCTCGCCCAGGTACCGCTGGAGCGCGCCCGCCGCAATCTCGGCGTCGGCTCGTCGCGTGAACCGATCTGGAGTGGAGCAGCACGAAGAGTCCCAGCAGGCGGTCCTCGTCGAAATGGTTGTTCGACGCGGCGTCGGCCTGCACGTGATATCGGGGCGTGTCGAGGTAGCGAAAAGACGACCTCGGTCACCATCCCCTCGTTGGCGGCGCGTCGACAATGATGTTGGGCACCGGCGCGGCGTGTCGGTAAGGGAGAAAGTGCACCGGTTGCGTCACGGTGCCGCTGCCGTGCCGCCGACCGACCAGTTGAGTATGGCCACTTCGACGTCGTTCATGAACAGCCTCAGCCGGTAGGGTCCGTCCGGAAACGGTCCCTCCCGGGGGAACAGCTCGAAATCCATGCTGGCGACCTCGAGCGTCCGCATCCAGTTGATCGTTACCAGGCCCTCGTCCGACATCGCCAGCGGGCCGGAGGGCGTCAGCAGCTCGTAGCGGACCCGGACGCCGGTTCGCGGCATCGCCTTGAGCCGCAGATCGAGCTTCAGCTTCGCGACGCCCGCCGGAAACCGCCGGGGACGCACCGCCCCGACCGCAGACTGCTCCGGCACCTCGTAGACGAAGGCTTCGACAACCTGGTTGTCGTGTGGAGGTTGGCCGACGTACTCGGCTTGCGGTCCCGCCGCGCCCGGCAGCGAGAGTGGCGAGACGGGCGCCGCCGCCTGGACGCCGGCCGCGAGGACAGCGCCCGCCAGGGCCACCGGCTGGATCAAAACAGTGAAAGCAAGCGTGGCCACTCCACCCCACGGTCTGCGGC
>JACQVC010000289.1 GCA_016209995.1 Gemmatimonadota bacterium | reverse complement strand
GCGCGGATGCGTTGCGGGCCGTGAGGAGCGTGGCCGCCGCGAGCGCTCCGCCCAGCCGAAAGAGCTGGCGGCGCGTCGCCTTCAGATCCGCTGGCTCGGGGTCCGCGCGCAAACGTACGTTTGCGCGGGGTGAGGCGTCCGGCGGCTCGTCCGGAGCGCTGAATTCCGCATGCTCGTCCGGAGCGACGGGCTTGCTTTCCTCGCTGGAGATGCTCATGGGGCGCCTCGCTGGCCGGCGTGTGCAGTGTCTTAATACTCGGGGTCCCCGCGCAAACGAACGTTTGCGTGGGGTGACGACTCCTGCCCCACATATGTAACACCTGACCACCCCAAAATCTGACAACTCAATGAAAGATAATGCCGGGAATCGGGAGGTAGTAAGGAAAAACTTGTGGCAGGCAGAAGTGGCTGTGTTTCGTGAAGACATCACCTCTAAGTGATTGACAAGCCTCTTGATGCGACCGTGCTCACGGTCCGCCCAGGTCCGCGTCTTCCCCCTCCCCTCCCGGCCGGCCGTCACGACCGTATGACAGCAGATCGAACATGGAAGGATTCCGCTCACCGGGATATCGGTACACGTACGGCCGCTCCCACGGATCGAGCGGCACCGCCCTGCGCAGATACGGGCCGCGCCAGTTGGGCGGAACCGGACCGCGAGCGGGTTTCTCACGCAGCGCTGCCAGCCCCTGCTCGGTCGTCGGATAGACACCGTTGTCGAGACGGTAGCTGTCGAGCGCCGTGCTGAGCAGCTCGATCTGCGTGCGCGCGGTCGTGGTCTTCGCTTCCGACACGCGCCCGAAGATCTGGATTCCGACGAGTCCGGCCAGGAGCCCCAGAACGGTGATCACGACGACAAGCTCGAGGAGCGTCAGGCCGGCGCGCGCGCTCGACCCAGGATCCGCATGCAAACGTATGTTTGCATGGGGTAAGGATTCGTAGTCCCCGCGCAACCGCACGTTGCGGTGCGGTGAGGGCACGCGACTGCCTTCCCGGCTCATAGCACGCTCGCGTTGATGCCGTAAATCGCCTGCAGCATGGCCAGAGCGATGAAGCCGACAATCAACGCAAAGAGTAAGATCAACGTGGGCTCGATCACACCGACCAGCGTACGCAGCGTGCGGCGCACAGAATGATCGTACGAATCCGCCACGCGTAGACACAAGTCGTCGAGGCGGCCGCTCTCCTCGCCCACGGCGATCATTTCGGTCGCGAGCGGGGGAAGGCTCCCGCTCAGCGCGGCGGCCAGGCGCTTGCCATGACTGACGTCCTCGGCGGCGCGGTCCAACGCCTCGCCGAGCGCGGTGTTCCCGACGGCGGCTCGAGCGACACGCAGCGAGGGAAGTATCGGACGGCTGCTTCTCAGCAGCATGCCGAGCGCGCGTGTGAAACGGGCGGTCATATAGTCGAGCTCCAGCTCGCCCGTGAGGGGCCAGGTGATCCGCCAAGCGTGCCAGCGCCGGCGGTTCTCGGGGCGCGCGAGCCAGGCACGCAGGGCGAGCGCGAACAGCACGCCCACGAGCAAGAGCAGCCACCAGCCGTCCACGATCACGCTACTCGCGCCGACCAGCAGGCGAGTCGACAACGGCAGCGCGCCACCGACTTCTTCCAGCATGACCAGGAACCGAGGAACCACGAAGAGAAGGAGGATGATGGTTCCGACGCCGGACGCGATGGCCATGAGCGCCGGGTAAAGGAGCGACGCTCGAATCTGTGCGCGCAGCTCGACCAGCTCATCGAGGTGATCCGCGATGCGCGCCATGCTCTCGTCGAGCGCTCCACTCTCTTCGCCGGCCAACACCAGGGCGACGAACAGTGCGCCGAAGACCCTGGGCCGCCCGGCCATCGCCTGGGCCAGACTGGCGCCCGTCCGCACCTCCGCGTGCACGTGGCGAGCCGCCTCCGCGACCTCCGGATGACGCACCTGTTCGGCGGCGAAGGCGAGGGCCCGATCCAGCGCTACGCCCGCACTCAGCATCGTGGCGACGGTACGCGCGACAAAGGCGAGGGCCGGCGCCCGGCCCGGTGAGCCTCGGGGAGCCGCCCGCCGTGTCTCGGCCAGCGGCGCGAGCTCGATCGGATACAGTGTCTGACGTCGCAGCTCCTCGAGCGCGGTACGCTGCGACGCGGCCTGCACGACTCCCTCGACCACCTGCCCCTCACGCGTGGCCGCGCGGTAGCGAAAGCCGACGGTCATGCTCGCCACGCCGTCACGACCTTGCGTCCTCGCTCGTCACGCGCAGCACCTCGTCGACGGTCGTGACGCCTGCCTCTACCTTGCCCATGCCGTCCTCGTAGAGGCCTTTCATCCCGGCCCGCCTCGCCGCCGCACGGATCTCGTCGAGCGGAGCCCGGCCGACGATGAGCGCGCGCATCTCATCCGCCACGGACAAAAGCTCGAAAATGCCCGTTCGCCCCTTGTAGCCCGTATGCGAGCAGGCTTCGCATCCGGCAGCCGATCTACAGCTCTCACACACGACTCGGACCAGTCGCTGCGCCAGGATGGCCTGGACCGTGGCCGCTACGAGATAGGGCTCGATCCCCATGTCGACCAGGCGAGTGACACCGCCGGGCGCATCGTTCGTGTGCAGCGTCGAGAATACCAGATGACCGGTGAGCGCGGCCTGGATCGCGATTTCAGCCGTCTCGCGGTCGCGCATCTCGCCCACCATGATCACGTCCGGGTCGTGGCGCAGGATCGAGCGCAGCGCCGTCGCGAACGTGAGCCCGGCTTTGCGATTCACCGGGATCTGCGTCACCCCGTCGATCTGATACTCGATGGGATCTTCGACCGTCACGATC
>JACQVC010000028.1 GCA_016209995.1 Gemmatimonadota bacterium | reverse complement strand
TAAGTGGAGGGACTCCCCGATCGCAGGAAGGCAGGCGGATGATGCGGTGGTTCGACGCATTCCGCGGGCAGCGGTTCCGGGATCGGGTGCATGCGGGCGAGCTGCTCGCCGATGCACTGGTGGAGTACCGCGGCCGTGACCCGGTCGTGCTGGGGCTGCCGCGCGGCGGCGTTGTGGTCGCCGCGGAGGTCGCTCGCGCGCTGGATGCCGAGCTGGGCGTGATCATCATCCGTAAGATCGGGGCGCCCAGTCAGCCGGAATTGGCCGTCGGGGCCGTGGCGGACAACGGCGCCCTCGTGCTCAACGAGGAGGTGGTCGCGGAGCTGGGTATCTCGGACGATTACATCGAGAGTGAGCGCCGGCGCCAGCTCGCTGAGATTCGTCGCCGACTCGAGGAGTACGGAGCCTCACGCCTGCATGGCGAGCTGGCGGGACGCACCGTGATCGTGGTAGACGATGGCGCCGCCACAGGGGCGAGCATGAAGGTGGCGATTCTGGCGATCCGCGAGGAGCGGCCCGCGGAGATCGTGGCGGCCCTGCCGGTGGCGCCGCCCGAGACGGCGGTGGAGATCGAGCGACTCGGCGCCACCACGGTCTGCCTCCTGACGCCCCCGAACCTCGTGGCGGTGGGGCTGTGGTACGAGGCGTTCGAGCAGGTCACGGACGACGAGGTGCGAGAGCTGTTACGAGAGGCAAGGGGGAGAGCGAGCGATGCTGGTGATTGACCTGGCGGGGAAGAGGGCGTTCGTGGCGGGCGTGGGTGACGACCGTGGCTACGGGTGGGCGATCGCGAAAGCGCTGGCCCAGGCGGGGGCGTCGATCTGCGTGGGCACCTGGCCGCCCGTGCTCTCGATCTTCCAGCGCAGTCTCGAGCGCGGGAAGCTCGAGCGAGCGCTTCCCGGCGGAGGGCAGCTCGAGATCGAGAAGATCTATCCGCTCGACGCGATGTTCGACTCGCCCGATGCGGTGCCCGCGGACGTTCGTGAAGACAAGCGCTACCGCGACGTCGAGGGTTACACGATCCAGGAAGTGACCGACGCGCTCCTCCGCGATTTCGGGGGGCGGCCGCTCGACATCCTCGTGCACTCTCTGGCGAATGGTCCGGAAGTGCAGAAGCCGCTGCTCGACACGAGCCGTGCCGGCTATCTGACGGCGATCAGCGCGAGCGCCTACTCGCTGGTGGCGCTCATCCAGCGGTTCGGCCCCCTCCTCCGTCCGGGCGGCGCCGCGGTTTCACTGTCGTACCTGGCCGCCGAGCGCGTGATTCCCGGTTACGGCGGTGGGATGAGCTCGGCGAAAGCGGCGCTCGAGAGCGATACCCGCGTGCTGGCGTACGAGGCCGGCCGCCGCTACGGCCTGCGCGTCAACACGATCAGCGCGGGACCGCTGGCGAGCCGGGCCGCCCGCGCGATCGGCATGATCGACCGCATGGTCGAGTACTACGGTAAGAACGCCGCGCTGCCCGAGGTGAACACGGCCGCCGACGTGGCCCACGCCGCCGCCTTCCTCTGCTCACCGCTCGCCGCGGGAATCACCGGCACGACGCTCTACGTGGATAAGGGCTATCACGTGATGGGCATGGTGGCGGAGTTCGGTCAAGCGGGCACGGGCGGCGGAGAATCGGGCGGCGCCCGTTGAGCGACCTCGGCTCCCTGCTTCCTCGCCTCGACGTTCCGCCGCCCGGCCCGCGATCCCGCGAGCTGGCTCGGCGTCTCGCCGCCGTCGAGTCCCGCAACGTCACCTTTGTAGCCGATGATTTCCCGATCTTCTGGGCGGAGGCCCGCGGCGCGAACGTACGTGACGCGGACGGCAACATCTACATCGATCTGAGCGGCGCGTTTGGTGTGGCCGGCGTCGGGCACGCCAACGACGCGGTCGTCGCCCGCATCCGCGAGCAGGCCGGGCGCCTCCTGCACGGGATGGGGGACGTGCACCCTCCGTCCGTGAAGGTCGAGCTGCTCGAGCGCTTGTGTGCACTGGCGCCGTGGCCGGATGCGCGGGCCGTTCTCGCCTGTACGGGCTCCGAGGCCGTGGAAATCGCGCTGAAGACCGCCATGCTGGCCACGGGGCGCCCGGGGCTGATCGCGTTCGAGGGCGCATACCACGGGCTGACGCTCGGTGCGCTCGCCACGACGGCGCGCCGGCACTTCCGCGCGCCGTTCGAGCCGCTGCTCTACCAGGGGGTGGAGTTCCTACCGTTCCCCACACAAACGGGCGGTGACGATGCGCGATCGAGCGGCGCCGTGCTGGCGGCCGTGGAAGATCGGCTGCAACGCGGCACGGCGGACGGTCGGGAAGTCGGGGCGATCCTCGTCGAACCGATCCAGGGCCGGGCCGGCATCCGGATTCCGGCGCCGGGCTTCCTGGCCGGTCTACACGAACGTGCTCGGGCATACAGCGCGGTTCTCATCGCCGACGAGGTGTTCACGGGGTTCGGACGCACGGGGACGCTGTTCGCGGCCGAGGCCGAGGGGCTGGTGCCGGATATCCTCTGCGCGGGGAAGGCGCTCGGTGGCGGACTGCCGCTCGGCGTGTGCCTGGCCCGCCGCGAGGTCATGGACGCGTGGCCAGCGTCCGCAGGGGAGGGCCTGCACGCGAGCACGTTCATGGGGCACCCGCTGGCCTGCGCCGCTGCGCTCGCATTCCTGGACGAGCTGGAGCGCCGGAGTCTCGTCGACCGTGCTCGCCAGCTCGGCGTGTCACTGCTGGAGCGACTCCGATCCGGGACCGAAGAGGCGGGGGTGGTCCGCGAGGTCCGTGGACGCGGCTTCTTCGTGGGGATAGAGCTGGGGCTGCCGGGACGCGACCCGGAATCCGCGCGAGGTCTGGGTACGCGTGTGGCTCTCGCAGCGCTGCGGCGCGGTGTGATCGTGCTGGTAGACGGCGACTACGAGCACGTGGTCGAGCTCGTGCCCCCGCTCGTGATCACCGAGGAGCAGCTCTGGCACGGCGCGGACGCGCTGTGCGAGGTCATCCACGCGGTGGGCCGGAAACCCGAAGAGCGTGCGCCTTGATCCGCCGTTGCCGGAACCATCCGCCCCCGGGCCCGCGCTCGTCCCGGTGGTGCTG
>JACQVC010000027.1 GCA_016209995.1 Gemmatimonadota bacterium | reverse complement strand
GGGCGAGCTTCTCCTGCTGCAATACATCCGCCAGTTCAACGGCGTCCCGGCCACGCGACTCACCTGGATGCACCACGGGATCGGACACGAGGAGTATCATCGCGGGCAGCTGGCCCTCTACGCGCGCCTCATGGGCCGCGTCCCCGCCCTGACTCAGCTGATCCAGGGTGGGTGAGATTGAGGCGCGTGGGTCGTGGTGCGAAGCCGGCGATCCTGCTTCTGGCCGCCGTACTCGCGGCCGTGTGCCGTCCGGCCCCATCCTCCTCCGAGATGGGACTGCGTGAGTATCTGGCGCCGGACAGCGTGCGTATCGAGCCGATTCGTGAGGGCGTCACCTACCATTATCTCTGGTCGCCGCGCGGGCCGTGGGCCGTGCACCTGGTCGAGGTCGATCTTTCGCGCTGCGACCTGGGCCTGCACGTGCTCTCCGCAGGCCAGGCGGATGGGAAGGCGCCGGGACTCAAGCGGCTGTCCGAGCTGATGCTCGAGGCGGGATCAGGAGCGGTCGCCGCGGTCAACGGCGATCTCTTCACTCCCGAAGGCCAGCCTCTGGGCACGGAAGTGAGTCGCGGGGAAGTCCGGACCGTGCGGCGCCGCCCTGCGCTCGCCTGGCGTCCGGGGAGAGCGCCATGGATCGGTTCGGTCGAGCGCCTGGGGGACAGCACGCTTGTCGCGGGCTGGCCGATACGTCGGCACGAATCGGATGGTCGCAGCGAAGTCATCAGCGGGTTCCCTGAGCTTCTGGATGGCGGGGAGCGCGTCGACGAGCCGATGGTCAGCGGGCGCCGCACGCGCCATCCTCGCTCGGCCGTCGGCTATGATTCGCGCACGCGGCGGCTGTGGCTCGTGGTGGTCGACGGCAGGCGAGAGGGGTACTCGACGGGCATGTCTCTGCCCGAGCTGGCCGGGCTCTTCGAGGCGCTCCAGGCCACCGAAGCGCTCAATCTGGACGGCGGCGGATCCTCGACCATCCTGATCGGTACCCGTATCGCCAACCGGCCCTCCGATCCGCTGGGCGAGCGGCCCGTAGCCAACGCGCTCCTCGTTCGCGTGGATCCGGCCTTCTGCAACCTGTCGACGAATCCTTGAGGCGGATGCCGTCCCCTCGCTGGCTCCTCTCGCTGCTGCTTGCCGCCTGCGCGCCCCCCGCATCGGATGGCGCGGCCGAGCAGGACGCGGTGGCCCTGCGCATCATCGATGCACACGTGCACACGTACTTCACCGGCCAGCCGGATTCAGCGAGCGGGATCCCGGACACCCGCGCAGCGTTCCTCGCGGCGCTGGAGGCGGCTGGCGCGGTCGGCGCCGTCGCCCACACACGGCCGGGCGGCGAGGGCTGGGCGGACGTGAGCGACCGGGGCGTGATCCACTGCTTGGGGGTGGCCGCGCGCGTGGACTCCGCGGCGGTCGCCGATGGGTTGGCATCCGGCCGCTTCCGCTGCCTCAAGATCTGGCTGGGGTACGAGCAGCAGTATGCGTACGATCCGGCCTACGAACCCGCGTACCGACTGGCCGAGCGCTTCGACGTACCGGTGGTCTTTCACACGGGGGACACGTCCTCGTCGACCGCGAAGCTCAAATACGCCGATCCGCTCACCCACGATGAGGTAGCCGTCGACCATCCGAACGTGACCTTCGTGATCGCTCACGCGGGCTACCCATGGATCGAGTCTGCAGCCGAGGTGGCTTACAAGAATCCCAACGTCTTCATCGAGGCTTCGGCCTTCGCGGTCGGCTCTCTGGATTCGGAGCCTAATGGATGGGTCGATGAGTACGTGGTCCGGCCCATCGCGTGGATCTTCGGCTACATCGAGGATCCGTCCAAGATGATGTTCGGATCCGACTGGCCGCTGGTCGACATCGCCGAATACGCGGCCGCCTATCGGCGAGCGATCCCGCGTGAGCACTGGCAGGCGGTTTTCCACGACAACGCGGCCCGTGTGTTCGGCATCCCGTAGCAGGCTGTTAAGATGCCACGTGTCATTCCGGCGAAAGCCGGAATCCAGAGGTCCGATTCTCCTCTAGCTCTTCACGGACCTGCCAGTCAACCTTTCTGGGCGAACTCGCGTCAAAGCGACGGGGCGTGTTACCGCCCGTCGAGGTCGCCCTCCGCGAACTTTCGTGTCTGCTCCTGTTGAACGATGACGCCATCCTGGCAGACCCTGCTGAGCACACTCGGCGCGTCGAGTCTGCTCGTGATCTCGGCCGCGTCGGCGCAGATCGCGCCCGAGGCGAGGTCGCGGCCGCTGCCACCTCCTGCCCGCTACGAGGTGTCGGCGGCGAACTCCGAGATGCGGGTCGATGGGCTCCTGAACGAGGCGGCCTGGCGTGCCGCCACGCCCATGCCGCTCGAGTACGAGTGGACGCCGGGCGACAACTCGCCGCCGCCGGTCGAGAGCCGCTGCTACGTGACCTACGATGAAGACAACCTGTACGTCGGGTGCCGTGCCGCCGATCCGGAGCCGACGGCGATTCGCGCGCACCTGGCCGATCGGGACGCGACGGCGACTCTCGCCTTCGACGATCACTTCGTCTTCCTCCTCGATCCCTTCAACGATCAACGGCGCGGCTTCCAGTTCCGCGTGAACGCGCGGGGCGTGCAGGCCGACGCCCTCTTCAGCACGGCCGAGGGAATCGAAGACTTCTCCTGGGATGCGATCTGGGACTCCGCCGCCCGCATCACCGAGGGCGGCTACGAGGTGGAGGTGGCCATCCCATTCCGATCGCTGCGCTTTCCGCGCACCTCGGAGGTGCAGACATGGGGCTTCATCGCGGAGCGCTCGTATCCGCGCAGTGTGCGGCATCGCATCCAGTCAGCGCCGCGCGATCTGAACAACCCGTGCCTCTTGTGCCAGGCGAACAAGCTGACGGGCTTCGAGGGAATTGCGCCCAGTCGCAACGTCGAGCTGGCCCCGACGCTGACCTCGAGCCGCACGGACGGGCGAGATCCCTTCCCCGTCGGTCGCCTCACTGCAGGTGGCCTCGATACCGAGGCCGGGCTCGATGCGCGCTGGGGCATCACGCCGAACCTGAGTCTCAACGCCGCGGTCAACCCCGACTTCTCGCAGGTCGAGGCCGATGTCGCGCAGCTCGACGTAAACACGCGCTTCGCTCTGTTTTTCCCGGAGAAGCGGCCGTTCTTCCTCGAGAGCGCCGACGTCTTCACCACGCCGATCAACGCCGTGTTCACTCGCACGGTGGCGGATCCGCTCGCGGGCGTGAAGCTCACGGGCAAAGTCGCTGCCAGCGCCATCGGCTTATTCGCCGCGCGGGACCGCATCACGAACTTGATTTTCCCGGCGAACCAGGGC
>JACQVC010000026.1 GCA_016209995.1 Gemmatimonadota bacterium | reverse complement strand
CTCTCCACCTTCACGGCCAGCGTCCTCTCGGCGCAAGCTCTGGATCAGCTCGCGCTGAAGTTTCTGGCGCTGTATTTCGTCCTGCCCGCCTTGCTCGTCGTTCCGGCGACGTTCCTGATGGGCTGCAGCTTTCCGCTCCTGCAACAGGTCGTTCAGATCGACCTCGCCCGGGTGGGACGTCGTGTCGGCATTCTGCTCGTGGCCAACATCATCGGCAGCATGCTCGGAAGCGTGCTGACCGGATGGATCCTGCTCGACCTGGTTGGCGCCGCCGACACGCTGAAGCTGCTCGCCGTGCTGGGCGGCCTGTTCGTCCTGCTCGCCCTCCGCTTCACGATCGGAAACCAGGCAATCACGATCGGCAGACAGCGGGTGCCCAGGCTCGGGGCCGCCGCGGCGGGAACGGTGATGCTGATCGCGCCGGTGCTCGCGTACATGCCGGACAACCAGACACTCTGGGCCCGCCTGCACGGCACACGCGTGGACCGGATTGTCGTGGGCGAGGACGCCTCGAGCGTATCCCTGATCACGGCGGGGTTCGACGGCCGGGCCACCGTCTTCGTGAACGGCGTGGGCCAGAGCACGATGCCGTACGGCGACGTGCACACGGCGCTCGGCGCCATCCCGGTGTTCGTCCATCCGGCGCCGCGCGAAGCGGCCATCATCGGCCTCGGATCCGGCGACACGGTCTACGCGGTGGCAGGCCGGCCGGAGATCGAGCGGATCATCTGCGTGGAAATCATCAGGCCGCAGCTCGAGACGCTGCAGGGGCTGCTGCGCCGCTGGTCCTACGGGGGGCTCAGCGGACTACTCGCGGACCCGCGCGTCGAGCACGTCTTCGGCGACGGCCGCATCTTCCTCATGCGCGGTGGCCGGAAGTACGACATCATCGAAGCCGACGCGCTCCGGCCAACGAGCGCCTATTCGGGCAATCTGTACTCGGAGGAGTATTTCAGGCTGGTCCGGGATCACCTGAAGCCGAACGGCCTGGCCGCAACGTGGCTCCCCACCGAACGTGTGCACAACGCGTTCGTGCGCGTGTTCCCCTACGTGGTCAGCGTGCCGGGTATGCTGCTCGGGAGCAACGACCCGATCGAGATCGACCGCGAGGCCATCGGCGCGCGACTGGCCGCCGCCGGCGTGCGCGAGTACTACGAGGCGGCCGGCATCGACATCGCGGAGATGATGGCGTCCTACCTGGCCGAGCCGGCGCAGTACGGACCCGATTTCGCGCGCGACACGCTCACCGATTTCAATACAGACCTGTTCCCAAAGGACGAGTACGATCTCGCCCGGCCGCGGCGTTGACCGAACCGGTGATCGTCCAGGGAGCTCTGGTGGCACTGACCGCAGAACGGAGTGTTGTATGAAGGGCCACTCTCGGAGACAGACATGGGCGGTTGGGAGGGGCCTGCTGCTCACGGCCGCACTCGGCGCCACGGCGGCCTGCGGCGGAAGTCCCCCGACGGGACAGACGGGTGGCTCCGAGGTACCACGCTTCGAGCCCGACCCGCTGTGGTCCGAAGCCCTGCCCAACAAATGGGTCACCGGACAGGTCAGCGGCGTTGCCGTCGACTCCCGCGACCACCTCTGGGTGCTCCAGCGTCCGGCGACGATCCCCGACGGCGAGAAGGCCGCCGCGCTGACGCCGCCACAAGCCGAGTGCTGCATTCCTGCGCCAAGCGTCCTCGAGTTCGGTCCTGACGGGAAGTTCCTGCAGGCCTGGGGCGGCCCTGGCGAGGGCTACGAGTGGCCGACCTCCGAGCACGGCATCTTCGTGGACCACGACGACAACGTCTGGATCAGTGGGAACGCAAGGGAAGACAACCAGGTCCTGAAGTTCACGCGCGCGGGACGGTTTCTCATGCAAATCGGCCGCTCAGGCCAGAACAAGGGGAGCCACGACACGGAGAATCTTGGAGGCCCGGCGGGGCTGTTCGTCTACCCGACGACGAACGAGCTGTTTGTGGCCGACGGCTACTTCAACCGCCGCGTCATTGTCTTCGACGCCGACACCGGCTCGTACAAGCGCCACTGGGGCGCCTACGGCAATCCACCCGACGACGCGCACCAGTTTCCGCCGAGAGCGGAACTCGTGCAGGGACCGCCGCCACTGCAGTTCAACAACCCCGTCCACGGCATCGTCGTGTCGAACGACGGCCGCGTCTACGTCGCCGACCGAACGAACAACAGGCTGCAAGTCTTCGAGCTCGACGGCACGTTCATCACCGAAACGCCGGTCGCGAAGCACACGCTCCAGGCCGAGGGCACCGTGCACCATTTCGCCCTGTCGCCAGACTCGGCACAGCGCTTCCTCTACGTCGTGGATGGTTCCAACAAGGTCGTGCGGATCCTGGACCGTCAGACCCTGGAGATGGTCTCGAGCGTCGGTGGGCACGCCGGACACAACGCCCGGGAATTCTTTCACATCCACAGCATCGCCGTCGACTCGCAGGGGAATCTCTTCCTCGGCGAGGTCAACAACGGCCAGCGCTATTACAGGTACAGAATCGTTCGCGACTGAGAATTACCTCTCCGCCGTCCGTGCGGCGCGTCGGAGGCACGCTCAAGCTCGTCAGCGCGTCGCGGCGGGTCCATTACGTCCTGTCGATCACGAACCTGCTCACCGTGCTCGACACCTTCTCGGCCGAAACCGACGCCGACAGGTGGACCACTCCGAGCGACAGGGCAGTTACGGCGACCGGCAGCATGACCTTCATGGATAAGTGATTGGTCAGCCTGAACATGGGACCTTCCCCTTCTCCTCTCGCCTGCTGCCAGTCTACCTTGACGAGCCGGGGGCTCCGGCCTCGACGCTCGACGTGCGGCGGGCCTCGTGACGCCGTGCCTCAAACCAGGCGGCGATGTCGGGCACGTCGGTTGCGTTTGCGTCGAAAAGCTGGCTCGCGATGAAGTATCCCAGCGCGCGATAGGACTCGAACTGGCGCTCGTCGAAGAACTGGTCCCGGGTGGGCTCGTGCGGAAACTGAGGATGCTCGGCGCGATAGGCGAGCACGTCGTGCGGCTCGCGGCCCGAGAGCGACGACTTGAGGTAGACGATCTGGCCCGGCTGCTCGCCCGGACCGTAGTCCACGGTGCCGCGCGGCCCGGAGTCTGCCTGTCATCGGCCAAGGTGGACGGAGTGAGGGGCGGCAACCGGCAGACGGCCCGGCGCGCGGCCAGCACCTTCAGCTCCTCGGGCCGCACGCTCGCGGCGAACTGCGCGCGACCGGGTGCGTCACTCATCTCGGCGACACCTCCGACCGAGGACGATCTCATACTCCGGGCCACGCAAGCACGCCCGGAATCGAACGGGTGTCGGTCGTGTCGGTCAGTGTCCCCACTCTTGCGGCACGCGGCCAGTTCCCCGCGCAACAAAGTGTGCAACCGGAAAAGTTCGGCACACGATTGGCGGGAAGACGAGCGACGGATTCCCCATGTTCCGGACCCGTCCGGCAGGCGCTCCCCGAGCTCATCTGGCGTGGTATTCTTCGTCCCCGGGACAGCACACCGCGCCCGCATCCAGAGGAGACACGCTGATGGAACGCAAGAAAGCATCCGACTTCGATCCGGAACTGCTCAAGCTCTTCACCAATTACATGCACGGAGGCGTCAGCCGCCGGGAATTCCTCGACGGCGCCGCGAAGTTCGCCGTCGGCGGCCTGACCGTGGCGGGCATCCTCCAGACCCTCGGTCCCGACTACGCGTTGGCGCAGCAGGTGAACCCGAACGACTCGCGCCTGAAGGCCGAGTACGTCACCTACCCGTCGCCGCAGGGATCGGGCAAGATGCGCGGCTACCTCGCCCGCCCATCGGCCGCGAGCGGCAGACTGCCGGGCGTGCTGGTGGTCCATGAGAACCGCGGGCTGAATCCCTATATCGAGGATGTCGCGCGGCGCCTGGGCGTGGCGGGGTTCCTGGCCCTGGCGCCCGACATCCTGACGCCCGTCGGCGGCTATCCGGGCAACGACGATGAGGGCCGGGAACTGCAGGCGAAGCTCGATCGCAACACCATGTTCGAAGACTTCGTCGCCGGCGCGACGTTCCTCAAGGCCCACGCCGAGTGCACCGGGCGGTACGGCGCCGTCGGGTTCTGCTTCGGCGGCGGCGTCGTGAACCAGCTCGCGGCACGCCTGCCGGATCTCGGCGCCGGCGTGCCGTTCTACGGCCAGCAGGTGCCGGCCGAGGACGCCGTCCGGATCAAAGCGCCGCTGCTCATCCACTACGCGGAGAACGACGAGCGGATCAACGCCGGCTGGCCGGCCTACGAGACGGCGCTCAAGGCGAACAAGGTGACCTACACGATGCACATGTACACAGGCGCCAACCACGCCTTCCACAACGACACGACGCCGCGGTATGACGAGGCGGCGGCGAAGCTGGCCTGGACCCGGACCATCGAGTTCTTCAACCAGCACCTGCGGTAAGACCGACGGGAAGGGGCGTGGGCGCGGCCACGCCCCTTCCGTAAGCCGTTCCGCCGTCTGGCGCGTCGTCAGTTCCGGCTCCCGCCGGGGCGTATCATGGTGCTGTTGACGCCCCGCCCCGCCTTCCTCAGCCGCCACACTGCCATCGCTGCCGCTGCCGTTGCCGGGATCAGCCTCTACCTGGTCCTGCGCTTCATCGTCGGTACGCCGGCGCCGGCGGTGAACATGGCTCTCTACGCGGTCCTCGTCGCGGGCGGAATTCCGCTCGTCATGGAGCTGGCCCTGAGTACGGCCCGCGGCCAGTTCGGCGCCGATCTGCTGGCGGGCGTGTCGATCGTGACGGCCGTGCTGCTCGGCGAGTACCTGGCGGGGGCGGTCGTCGTGCTGATGCTCTCGAGCGGCGAGGCGATGGAAGCCTACGCCGTCGGGCGCGCCTCGTCGGTGCTTTCGGCGCTGGCGCGGCGCATTCCGTCGGTCGCGCACCGCCTGACGGGCCGTCAGACCGAGGACATCACGCTCGATGCCATCGCGATCGGCGATCGCCTCGTCGTCTACCCCCACGAGGTGTGCCCCGTGGACGGGGTCGTCGTCGAGGGACGCGGCATCATGGACGAGTCGTATCTGACCGGCGAGCCGTTCATGATGTCGAAAGCGCCTGGTTCAACGGTGTTTTCGGGAGCGATCAACGGCGAGGGGGCCCTCACGCTGCGGGCGACGCGGCTGGCCGTGGACTCACGCTACGCGCGCATCATGGCGGTGATGCGCGATTCGGAACAGCGGAGGCCGCGGCTGCGCCGCCTGGGCGACCAGCTCGGAGCGCTCTACACGCCGGCGGCCGTGTCGATCGCCGTGGCCGCGTGGGCCTGGAGCGGCGACCCCATCCGTTTCCTGGCCGTGCTCGTCGTCGCGACGCCGTGCCCGCTTCTCATCGCCATTCCGGTGGCCATCATCGGGTCGATCTCGCTCGCCGCCGAGCGCAGCATCATCGTACGCGACCCGGCCGTGCTCGAGCAGTTGGGCCAGTGCCGCACGATCGTGCTCGACAAGACCGGCACGCTCACCTACGGCCGGCCGGTCCTGACCGAGCAGATGGTGGCGCCGGGCCTCGACGAGATGGAGATCCTGCAGCTCGCCGCGACGGTGGAACGCTATTCGAAGCATCCGCTGGCGGCGCCCTTGCTCGACGCGGCCCGTCAAGCGCGGCTGAGGCTCCCCGAGGTGAACCAGATCAGCGAGCGACCGGGCGAAGGCATCGAGGGCACGATCGACCCTCACCACGTGCAGATCCTCGGGCGCCGCCAGGCCGAGGCGCGGGGGCTGAGCGCCGAACTGCCCCCGGTCGTGTCGGGCCTCGAATGCGTCGTGCTCGTGGACGGCCGGTACGCCGCCACCTATCGGTTTCGCGACCAGGCGCGCGAGGACGGCCGCCCGTTCATCTCGCACCTCCAGCCCCAGCACCGGATCGACCGGATTCTGCTCGTGTCGGGCGATCGGGACGAGGAGGTGCAGTATCTGGCGGAGCTCGTCGGCAT
>JACQVC010000298.1 GCA_016209995.1 Gemmatimonadota bacterium | reverse complement strand
TCTCCAAGCGAAGCTGTGTGGCCGTGGCGCTCGCATCGGTCGTCGGCGCCGGCTGTGGGACGTCGACGCTGCCGACGAGCGTCGAGGGCGTGGTCAGCCGAGCGAGCTACGCCCCGCGGCCGGCGAGCGCAGAGGCCCCGGCTCCGCTGGTTCGACCGCTTGAGCCGCTGCCGCCGGTCGCGGCCCAGAACGCCGCCGCGGTGGCGCTCGGACGGATGCTGTTTTTCGACAACCGGATTTCCGGCGATGCCGACATCAGCTGTTCGACGTGTCACATCCCGGGCAGGGGCTGGGCCGACGGCGAAGCGCTCTCGACGGGCTATCCCGGGACCCGATATTTTCGGAATACCCCGACGGTCATCAACGTGGCCTACGCCGACTACTTCTACTGGGACGGCCGGCTCGGCGGCGACGACCTGGCGACGCAGGCGCGGGATTCGATCAACGACTCCCATTTTCTGAGCGCCGACGGGCGCATCATGCTCCAGCGGATGAAGCAGATTCCCGAGTACGTGGATCTGTTCGAGAAGGGCGGCTTGGGTGAGCCTGACCTGACGCCGATCACTCAGGCGCTCGCGTCGTTCATGCGGACCCTGGTTTCGACAAACGTCCCCTTGGACCGCCATCTCAAGAGGGACCAGACGGCGCTCTCGCCTGCGGCCAAAGAGGGGCTGGCGCTGTTTGAGGGGAAAGCCGGCTGCATCCGGTGCCACGACGGTCCGTATCTTTCGGATTCGCGCGCACACCGCCTCGGCGTGCCCGAAAACCCCGAGGTCTTCAGCGACCCGTTCCGCATCGTCACGATGCGCTCGGTGCTGAAATTTCTGGGCACCCCCAACTACGCGAGCATGCGGGAAGATCCCGGGCGTTTCGCGGTGACCAAGAACTACGACGATTTCGGCGCCTTCATCACGCCGACGCTGCGCGAGGTGGCTCGCACCGCCCCGTACATGCACAACGGGATGCTGCCCACGCTCGAGGCGGTCGTCGAGTTCTTCGACGCCGGCGGAGGGCAGACCGTGCTCCCCAAGAGCCCGCTGCTCCAGCCGCTCGGGCTCTCCGCCGGCGAGAAAGCCGCACTGGTGGCGTTTCTCCAGAGCCTCAGCGGCGATGAGATTCGGATCCAGCTCGCGCAGAGCGATCTGCCTGAGTACACCGTCGTAGCAGACTGGTACGAGAAGAGGAACTAAGGAGGCGTAGCCATGCGGGTCCAGATGCGATATTGCGTCGCTGCCGCGCTCGCGGCGGTGATGAGCGTGGGCTGTGGCGGCGTCACACCTGAGCAGTCGGCCGAACCGCGGGCTGGAACACAGCCACCACCCTCACCAGTGGAAGAGTTCATTACGCTCGACGGCGAGCGGTTCCCCGCCCTGGCTGCGCTCGGACCGCCGCCGATTCCGGCCGACAACCGCCAGACGCTCGACGCCGACGGCTGGCCGGTACTCGACGACCCCAAGGTGGAGCTGGGCAAGCTGCTCTTTTTCGACACACGGCTGTCGGGAGACAACAGCATCTCGTGCGCCACCTGCCACCTTCCCGACCAGGGGTGGGGCCTGAACTCCACCATCAGCCGGGGATACCCGGGCACGTCGCACTGGCGAAACTCACAAACCGTCGTCAACACCGCCTATTTGTGGAAGCTCTTCTGGGAGGGAAATGAATTCTCGCTCGAGTCACAGGGGAAGGCCGCCAACACCGGACTCTCGGGCAACGGCAAGACCGACATGATGGAAGAACGGCTCCGGCAGGCGCCGGAATACGTGAGGCGCTTCAAAGAGGTGTTCGGCACCGATCTCCCGTTGCTCGAGGACGCCTGGCGCGCCATTGCGTCCTTTCAGCGGGCGCTGAACCAGGCCGACACCCCATTTGACCTTTACATGAAGGGTGACAAGGAGGCGCTCGACGAGCAGCAGGTCCGGGGGCTCGCGCTCTTCCAGGGCAAGGCGCAGTGCATCAAGTGCCACAACGGCCCGCTTCTCACCGACGAGAAGTACTACAACCTCGGCGTTCCGCAGCAGCCGAGCTTTCTGGAAGATTCGCTGCAGCAGATCACGCATCGCTTCCAGTACGCCAGCAAGGGCATCACCGAGGAGCTCTACCGCAAGGGCAAAGTCGACCTGGGCTTGTACTTCAGTACCAAGCGGAAGGAGGACGTCGGGAAGTTTCGTGTCGCGCCGCTGCGCTATCTGTTCTTCACCCCGCCGTACATGCACAACGGCGTCTTTGACACGCTCGAGGAGGTCGTGGATTTCTACAACGACGGCGGAGGGGAGGACCTGGTCCAGCAGAATTTTGGCATCGCCAACAAGACGTCGGTGTTGAAAAAACTCGAGCTGACCGACGAAGAGAAGGAAGATCTCGTGGCGTTCCTGGACAGTCTCACCGGGGATGAGATCACCATGGAGACGCCGACGCTTCCCGAGATGGCAGCCGTCGTCTACCAGGGTGAAACCTATGTCGGGCTCCCGATTCCCGTCGTCAGCGACGATCTCGAGGCGCGGGCGGCGGCCGCAGCAGGAGGCGTGACGTGGAGTCTGGTGGACGGTCCCCCGGGGGTGACGATTGATGCTGAAACGGGCCGGGTGACGTGGCCGAGCGCCCAGGCGCCGGCGGGAGGATCTGCAGTGGCCAACACGATTCGGACGGAAACGGCCGGCGGCGCGACCGACGAGCAGACCCTCAAGGTCCACGTTCGTCGGGAGCCGGTGGACAC
>JACQVC010000282.1 GCA_016209995.1 Gemmatimonadota bacterium | reverse complement strand
TTCTTCACGGGCGGCTGGGCGGCATTCCGGCGCCGCTCGGCGGACATGAACACGCTGGTCGCGCTGGGCACGGGCTCCGCCTGGATCTATTCCACGGTTGCGGTGGCGTTTCCGGGGCTGTTCCCCGCCGGGACCGCGGTGCCGTTCTACGAGGCGACCGCGGTCGTGATCACGCTGGTCATGCTGGGGCAGGCGCTGGAGGCGCGGGCGAAGGGGCGCACCTCGCAGGCGCTGCACGCGCTGCTGGACCTGCAGCCTCGGCGGGCGCGCGTCGTGCGCGACGGTGACGAGCGCGAGGTGCCCGTCGAGGATCTGCGCGTCGGCGACCTGATCGTCGTGCGCCCGGGCGAAAAGTTGCCGGTCGACGGGGAGGTCGTCGAAGGGCACAGCGCCGTGGATGAGTCGATGATCACGGGCGAGAGCATCCCGGTCGAAAAGGGTCCGGGCGATGCGGTGATCGGTGCCACGGTGAACCGCAGCGGCAGCTTCCGCTTCCGCGCCACGAAGGTCGGCAAGGACACGGCGCTGGCGCAGATCGTGAGCCTGGTGCGTCAGGCCCAGGGCTCGAAGCCCCCGATTCAGAGGACAGTCGACCGGGTCGCTAGCTACTTCGTGCCGGCCGTCATGATTGTTGCCGTGGCCGCTTTCGCGGCGTGGTACACGATAGGTCCGGAGCCGCAGCTCAACTATGCGACGGTTGTCGCGGTCGCCGTGCTCGTGATCGCCTGTCCGTGTGCGCTGGGCCTCGCTACGCCGATCTCGGTGATGGTGGCCGTCGGCAAGGCTGCGGAGCACGGCGTGCTCGTGCGCAGCGGCGCCGCGTTGCAGGCGGCCCGCGCCCTCGACGTGATCGTGCTCGACAAGACGGGTACCGTCACCTCCGGCAGACCCGAGGTCACGGACGTGATTACAGCGCCCGGCTTCGCTGAAGCAGCCGCGCTCGAGCTGGCGGCAGCCGCGGAGCGCGATTCGGAGCACCCGCTCGGCGAGGCGATCGCGCGAGCCGCGCGCGAGCGGTCGAGCGCGATCCCACGGGTCACGGGCTTCCGGGCGCTGCCGGGACGCGGCGTCGAGGCTCGCCTGGATGGCCAGGTCATCGTGCTCGGCAACGAGGCGCTGTTGCGAGAAATGGGCATTGACCTGGGCGGTCTGGAGGTCCACGCTCGGCGGCTTGCGGACGAGGGGAAGAGCGTGGTCTTCCTGGCGCGAGGCGGCTCGATAGCGGCCGTGATCGGCGTGGCCGACCGGCCGAAGCCCGATTCGGCGGCCGCGGTCCGACGGCTCGAGGAGCTGGGGCTCGAGGTCATCATGATCACGGGTGACAACCCTCGCACCGCGGCGGCGATCGCACGCCAGGTCGGCATCGAGCGCGTGATCGCCGAGGTGCGACCCGCAGAGAAGGCCGCCCGCATTCAGGAGCTGCAGGCGCAGGGCAAGAAGGTCGCCATGGTAGGCGATGGCATCAACGATGGGCCGGCGCTCGCGCAAGCGGATGTGGGCATCGCGATCGGGACGGGAACGGACGTGGCCATCGAGACGGCGGACGTGACGCTGATGGGCGGGTCGCTGCGTGGTGCCGTTGTTGCGATCGAGGTCTCGCGGACGGCGTTCTGGAACATCAAGCAGAACCTCTTCGGCGCGTTCATCTATAATGTGTTGGGCATACCCATCGCGGCGGGCGCGCTGTTCCCGCTGTTCGGGACCCTTCTCTCACCGATGATCGCGGGTGCGGCCATGGCGTTCAGCTCGGTCACCGTCGTGACGAACGCCAACCGCCTCCGCTTCTTCTCACCGTCGCGTTTCTGATGACTACCGACGTCATCCTGGTCGACGCGGGCGCGGCTGCGGTCATCCTCTGGATCATCTGGTACTTCTGGCTGTCCAAGCGTCCCCGGTCCGGTAGGAGCTGAGCGGACGTGAGCGGCGGGCCCGGAGTGCGTGCGCCATCCGCGGCGAGCGGCACGCCGCTCATGCAGCAGTGGCGCGACATCAAGGCCCGCCATCGCGACGCGATCATCCTGTTCCGTGTCGGCGACTTCTACGAGATGTTCTACGGCGACGCCGAAGAGGGCGCCCGCCTCCTCGGACTCACGCTGACCTCCCGCAATAACGGGGCCGCGGCCGAGGTGCCGCTGGCCGGGGTGCCCGTACGCGCGTTGGAGGAGTATCTGGCGCGCCTGGTGCGCTTGGGCCGCCGCGTCGCGATCTGCGAGCAGATGGAGGATCCGAGCGAGGCCAAGGGCATCGTTCGCCGCGAGGTCGTGGAAACGGTCACGCCCGGAGCCGTGCTTCGCGATGCGCTGCTCAGTGCGCGTCGCAACAACTTCCTCGTGGCCGTGGGGGCCGCAGAACACGACGCTTATGCCCTGGCGGCCGCCGACCTCTCCACGGGCGAGCTGCTGGTCGAGGAAGTTCCCGCGGACGAGCTGCCGGCCGAGCTGGGCCGGCTCGAGCCAGCCGAGCTGCTGCTGGCCAGGTCGCTCGCGGAAGGTGCGCTGGCGGCCGCACTCGATGACAACGCGACCTCCGCGCTGCGCACGATACGAGACGACTGGCTCTTCGACGCCTCGGTGGCTGCCGGGGAGCTGACGCGGCAGTTCCAGGTCCTGACTCTCGACGGCTTCGGCTTCACCGCCGAGGATGGGGCGCTGATCGGGGCAGCGGGCGCGCTGCTCGCGTACCTGCGTGAGATCCAGCCCGGCGCCGTGCGCCACCTGCGCCCACCTCGCATCGAGCGCCGAGGCACGGCGATGGTGCTCGACGAGATGACTCGCCGGAACCTCGAGCTGGTCGAGCCGCTGCGAGCCGGCGAGCAGGGCGGCACGCTGCTTTCGGTACTCGATGAGACCGTAACGCCGATGGGTGCGCGCCTGCTGCGGCGCTGGCTGCTCAGGCCGTTGGTGGCCGCGCCCGCGATCTGGCGGCGTCTCGACGCGGTGGGCGACTTGTTGGAGAACCGCGGGCTGCGGCGAGGTCTGCGTCGCGAGCTGAAGGGTATGGCCGACCTCGAGCGGCTGGGCGGACGCGCCAGCGCCGGACGCGCTTCGCCCCGTGACCTCGCCGCGCTGGCCCGGTCGCTGGCCATCCTGCCCGGGCTACAAGCCGCGGCGGCCGCCGCGACGGCGCTCTGGCTGCGGGAGCTGGCGACGGAACTCGATCCGCTCGACGACGTGGCCGCGCTTTTGCAGCGTGCCCTCTCCGCCGATCCGCCCGCTACGCTCGCGGAAGGTGGTGTGATCCAAGCAGGCTACGACGCCGAGCTGGACGAGCTGCGGAATGTGCGGGACGGCGCGCGAGACTTCATTGCTGGGCTCGAGGCTCGCGAGCGCCGGCGAACCGGTATCTCCTCATTGAAAGTCGGCTACAACAAGATCTTCGGATACTATCTGGAAGTCACGCGCGCCAACATCGAACGCGTGCCGGCCGACTTCGTGCGCAAACAGACCCTGGCGAACGCCGAGCGCTTCTTCACGCCCGAGCTGAAGGAGTGGGAGGAGAAGGTGCTGGGAGCGGAGGATGGCATCGCGTCCCTGGAGGTTCGGCTCTTCGGGGAGCTGCGGGAGCAGGTTGCCGCTGAGGTCGGGCGCATTCAGCGGACCGCCGAGGATGTGGCGGCGCTGGATGTGCTGTCGTCGCTGGCCGACGTGACGGAGCGTCGCGGCTACGCGCGGCCTGAGGTGCACACGGGTTACGACCTCGAGATTCGAGCCGGCCGCCACCCGGTCGTCGAGACGATGATGCCGCGCGAGGAGTTCATCCCCAACGACATCGCCATGAGCGAGGACCGCAGAGTGATGATCCTCACGGGTCCGAACATGGCGGGGAAGAGCACGATCCTGCGGCAGGTCGGTCTGATCCAGCTCATGGCGCAGATGGGTTCGTTCGTGCCCGCGGTCGCGGCCAGGCTGCCGGTATGCGATCGCATCTTCACGCGCGTGGGTGCGAGCGACAACCTCGTGCGCGGGCAGTCCACGTTCATGGTCGAGATGAACGAGACGGCCGCGATCGTCCACGGGGCGAGCGACCGGAGCCTGGTGCTCCTGGATGAGATCGGCCGGGGAACTTCTACCTATGATGGCGTGTCCATCGCATGGGCGGTCACGGAGTATCTGCACGACCGCATGCGAGTCAAGGCGATTTTCGCCACGCACTACCACGAGCTGACTCAGCTCGGTGATCTTCTCGATGCGGCCTTCAACATGAACGTGGCGGTCAAGGAAGTGGGTGACGACATCGTGTTTCTGCGGCACCTCGAGGAGGGGGGCGCCGACCGCTCGTACGGTATCCAGGTGGCGCGGCTGGCGGGGTTGCCGGCTGACGTGCTGGCGCGCGCGCGCGAGTTGCTGCATGAGCTGGAGGGCGCGCACAGCGGCGGAGGGGAGGGGCTGGGGCGGCGAGGCAGTCATCGCCCGCGCTCGATGGCGCCGCCCGATCAGCTCACACTCTTCTCACCCTCGCATCCCCTGGTGGAACGGCTTCAAGAGATCGATGTCGAGCAGCTCACGCCATTGCAGGCGATGAATCTGCTGGCCGAGCTGGCCCGCAGCGCACGTGGGGGCAAGGACGCGTGAGCGCGGTCAGGCGCCTCATGCTCGCGGCGTGGGTGCCCTTGCTGGCCGGTTGCGCCGGCGACCGCGGGATCGACCAGCCCTCACCATTGTACGGCGACGTTCCGGTGGATTACCCGCTCGAGCTGTGGGATCAGGGGATCGAGGGCGAGACGCTGCTCAACGTGCGCGTGAACGAGCTGGGTGAAGTGGACAGCGCGGTCGTGCTGCTCTCCAGCGGCCACGCCGCCTTCGATTCCGCCGCGCTGGCCGGCGCTGTCGACATGAAGTTCAGTCCGGCACGCAAGAACGGCAAACGCATCACGGTCTGGGCCCGCATCCCCGTGCGTTTTACGAAACGATAGAGCTGGCATCCACCCTTCGTTGACCCTCGAGCCGAGAGCCGCAACTGCCGTGGTCCCCCGATTCGTCGAGCCGCTGAGTAACATCCTTCACAGCATCGGTTGGACCCCCCTCGTACGCCTCAACAAGGTGACGTCCGGCGCCGCGACCCCCGTGTACGCCAAGTGTGAGTATATGAATCCGGGCGGCTCCGTGAAGGACCGCATCGGGCTGGCCATTATCGAGAAGGCGGAGCGCGAAGGGCGGCTCAAGCCCGGCGGCGTCATTGTCGAGGCCACCAGCGGCAACACGGGCGTGGCGCTGGCCATGGCCGGGGCCATTCGCGGATACCGCTGCATCTTCACCATGCCGGACAAGATGAGCCAGGAGAAGGTGCGCCTGCTCAAGGCGTTCGGCGCGGAGGTCGTCATCACGCCGACCGCCGTGCCCCCGGATCATCCCGACCACTACACACAGCTCGCGAAGCGGCTGGCCGAGGAGACGCCCGGCGCCATCCTGGCGGACCAGTTCTACAATCCGGCGAATCCGGAGGCCCATTATGCGACTACGGGCCCGGAGCTCTGGGAGCAGACCGGCGGCCGCATCACGCATTTCGTCGTGGGCTCCGGGACCGGCGGCACCGTCACGGGCGCGACTCGCTATCTGAAGGAACGGAAGCCGAGTGTGCAGGCCATACTCGGAGACCCGGTAGGCTCGATCCTGTGCCAGTACTTCCAAACGGGCACGAAGCCCGAGGGACACCCCTACAAGGTCGAGGGGATCGGGAGCGACAAGATCCCGGGCGCGCTGGACCTCACGCTGGTAGATGAGGTCGTCACCGTGAGCGACCGGGACGCGTTCCTGATGGCGCGGCGGCTGACGCGGGAGGAGGGTCTGTTCGCGGGCGGATCTTCCGGCCTCGTGGCGCACGTCGCCGTGCAGCTCGCGCAGCGCCTGAACGATCCGGATGCGTTCATCGTTTGCGTGCTGGCCGACACGGGCGAGCGCTACCTGTCGAAGATGTACAGCGACGAATGGATGCGGGAAAACCGGCTGCTCGAGCCCGAGATCGGGACCGTTCAGGATCTGCTGGCGGCCAAGGACCCCGGCGCGCCCACGCTCGTCGCGGTCGAGCCCGCGACCACCGTGCGCGTGGCCCTTTCCCTGATCACGAGTCGCGACATCTCCCAGCTGCCCGTCCTCGCCGAGGGGGACTGCGTAGGCTCGCTGTCGGAGGGAACGCTCATGGCCCGCGTGATCGAGGACCCCAAGCTGCTGGACGGCCCCGTGGCCGCGCTCATGGACGCGCCATTCCCGGTCGTGGACAGCCACCTGGACGTCCCCGCCGTGATGCGTCTGCTCACGCGGCAGAACGCCGCCGTGCTGGTGCGCGAGAACGGCCGCATCGTCGGGGTCATCACACGGTTCGATGTGGTGCGCACGATTACGGGGCGGAGTTAGCGGATTCTCTGAGTACTGAGGAGCCACAAGCGTGAAGGTAACCGTGCTGATGGGCGGCACGTCCGGCGAGCGGGATGTCTCGCTGGCCTCGGGCGCGCAAGTCGCGCGAGCGCTGCGCGAAGCGGGTCACGAAGTCGTGGCTGTGGATACGGCCAGAGGCGTGCTGTCCGAGCGGGACGAGCGCCACCTCCTGGAGTCCGGAGTGAGCGCGCTCCCGCCCGAGCAGCTCGCGCTCGACATGTTGTCGACGGGCGACGCAACCGCGTTGACGCGCGCGCCGGAGGTGCAGGGTACGGACGTGGTCTTCGTAGTGCTGCACGGCGGCGGGGGGGAGGACGGCACGCTCCAGGCGCTGCTCGAGCTGGCCGAGATTCCCTATGCGGGCAGCGGCCCGCTGGGCTGCGCGCTCGCCATGGACAAGGACGTCTCGAAGCGCCTCTTCCGGCAGGCCGGCATCCCGACGCCCGATTGGCTGATGTGGCCGGTGGGCCCCGCTGCCCTGAACGAGATAGGCTACCCGCTCATCATCAAGCCGAACCACGGTGGCTCGACGATTGGCCTCAGCCTCGTGCGCGCCGAGGACGAGGTCTCCCCGGCCGTTGCGCTGGCCGAGCAGCAGGACCGGGAGGTCCTGATCGAGCGCTACGTCCGCGGCCGCGAGATCACGGTCGGTATCCTGGGCGACCAAGCCCTGCCCGCCGGCGAGATCATCCCGCAGCACGAGATCTTCGATTACGAGTGCAAGTATCAGCCCGGATTGGCGGAGGAGATCTTCCCGGCCGACCTCCCCGCGGCGGTGGACGCGCGCATCCGGGAGCTGGCGCTGCGGGCGCACCGCGCGCTCAAGATGCGCGACTTCAGCCGCATCGACTTCGTGCTCGACGTCGACGGCGTGGCCTGGTGTCTGGAAGCCAACGCGCTGCCGGGTATGACGGCTAACTCCCTCGTGCCCAAGGCGGCGGCCGCCGCTGGCATGGCTTTTCCCGAGCTTTGTTCCCGGATCTGCGAGCTGGCGGCCCAGCGCTGGGCGCGCTCCCCGCGCTGAGCGGTCCCGCTGCGGAACCATTCTGCTTGCCCCGGTGTCTTGCACGGTGTACGCTAGAGAATACACACCTATGATTCGCCAGTCCTCCTGATTCGCTTTATGGCTTATCGCGGTTACGGAATGACGTTCGGGTACGGTCTGACCCCCTGGGTCAAGCGCTTGCTGATCATCAACAGCGCCGTCTTCCTCCTCACCCTGCCGCTCGCCCAGATCAATCCCCGCTTCGTGGTCGACTGGCTGGCCTTCACCCCGGCGCTGATCCTCACGCGCCCCTGGGGCCTCGTGACCTACATGTTCGTGCACGGCGGGTTCTGGCACATCTTCTTCAACATGCTGGCGCTCTTCTTCTTCGGGCCGCCGCTGGAAGAGCGCTGGGGTTCGCGCGAGTTCCTGAAGTACTACGTCATCTGCGGGCTGGGCGGCGCGGCGCTGAGCTTCATCTTCGTGAGCTACCCGATCATCGGGGCCTCCGCCGCAGTCTACGGCGTGATGCTGGCGTTCGCGTTCAACTGGCCGGACGCTCCCATCTACATCTGGGGAATCTTTCCCGTGAAGGCGAAGTGGTTGGTGGCGTTCCTGTTCGCGGTGACCTTCATTAGCTCGTTCCAGGACCGCGGATCCGGGGTCGCCAACTTCGCCCACCTGGGGGGCTTCCTCGCGGGCTGGCTGTACCTGAAGGCGGATTGGGGGGTTTCCCAAAAGCTCGCGGCTTTGCAGCGCGGAGTGCGCACTCGCCGGTTCGCCATCGTGCCCAGAGGAGACGAGGAGGGCGAGTCACTCGCGAGGCGGAGTGCGGAATCGGGGTCCGACGCTCAGGAAGAGGCCCTGCTCGACGCGGTCGACCGCGTGCTCGACAAGATCAGCGCCAGCGGGCTCGCTTCACTCACGCCCGAGGAGCGCCAGCTCCTCGACGAGGTGTCGAAGCGAAGGCGGAGCAACTGACGAGTGGCTCAGAGGCTCAGAGGCTCAGTTCGTTGGCGGTGGGCCACCCGATCCTCCGAAACCGCGACCTCTGAGCCTCTCCGAGTCTTGACCCTGCCATAGCTGCGTCCTACGTTGGCCGGTCCCGGATCCGAAAGCTCCGACAGGGCCGTGTGCAGGAGGGAGGATGGCCAACGCCAAAGAGTACACCACCGAACGCATTCGTAACCTTGCGATCGTAGGCCACGGTGGCAGCGGCAAGTCCAGCCTGGTCGACGCACTCTGTTTCGTGTCTGGGACCTCGCGGCGCCACGGCAGCGTGAAGGATGGGTCGGCCATCACGATGTACACGCCCGAGGAAATCGGTCATGGTATCTCGATCCAGTGTACGCCGGCGTTTGCCGAATGGCAGGACACGAAGATCAACCTTCTCGATACGCCCGGCTACCTCGATTTCACCGGCGATGCTCTCGCCGCCACGCGGGTCGCCGATGGCGCTGTAATCGTCCTCGGCGCCACGACAGGCGTCGAGGTCGGCACCGAGCGAGTCTGGGAGTACTGCCAAGAGCGCGGGATTCCCAGATTTTTTTTCGTCTCGATGATGGACAAGGAGCATGCGACTTCGACGCGGTCTACCAGGACATTAAGGAGCACCTCACCGAGAAGATCCTGCCCGTCGAGATCCCCATCGGTCATGGCGACTCGTTCCGCGGTATTGCCAATCTGTTCAGCGGCAAGGCGCACATGTACAAGCCCGGCACGGTTACGGGCGAGTACGACGAAGCCGAGATCCCGGACGAGGTGAGCGACAAGTTCGAGAAGTGGCGGACCGAGCTGTTCGAGAATCTGGCGACCACGGACGAATCTCTCCTGGAGCGTTATCTGGAGAACGGCGGTCTATCGCAGGAAGAAGCGCTCGCGGCGATGAAGACCGCTATGGCCCGCTCCGAGATGTTCCCGCTCTTTTGCGGCGCGGCCGAGAAGACGTTCGGCGTGCGCGCGCTCCTCACCGAGATGGTCGAGCTGTTCCCCCATCCGGGCCAGGCGCGGCCCGAGCGCGCGAAGCGCCCCGGCCTCGATCAGGAAAGCGAGCTGCGGCCCACGGATGAGGAATCGTTCGCGGCGCTCGTCTTCAAGACGACGACGGAGCCGCACGTGGGCGAGCTATCGTTCTTCCGCATTTTCAGCGGCCTCGTGCTGACCGGCCAGGAGGTCCTCAACGTGGCCCGCGAGAGCACGGAGAAGCTGACTCACCTGGCGGTGCCTCTCGGTAAGGAGCGGCCCGAGGTCGAGCGTCTGCACGCCGGCGACATCGGCGTCGTCGCGAAGCTGAAGAACACGCATACGAACGATACGCTCGCGTCTCCGGCGCGGCCGGTCCTGCTCCAGAAGATCGAGTTCCCCTACCCGGACATCGCTCTCGCCGTGCGCGGCGCGACGCGCTCGGACGACGACAAGCTGGGCCTGGTCTTCACCAAGCTGCACGAAGAGGATCCCACGTTCGTCAGCGACTTCAACGCGGAGTTCGCGCAGACGATCGCGCGCGGCATGGGGGAGCTGCACCTCAGCATCAACCTCGAGCGACTCAAGCGGAAGTATGGCGTCAGCGTCGCGACCGAGGCGCCGAAGATCGTTTACCGCGAGACCATCACCAGGCAGGCCGAAGGGCAGGGAAAGTACAAGAAACAGACGGGCGGCCGCGGCCAGTACGGCGACTGCTGGGTCCGGCTACGGCCGCTGCCTAAGGGCGAAGGCTATCGC